>CAYYBR010000006.1:0-38322 GCA_964470035.1 uncultured Saprospiraceae bacterium | reverse complement strand
TTATCAATCATCTAGTTATATTCGCATTGTTATGCCAATATCCAATACTGTATCCCTTTTCAAGCTTATCAAAAGCATGACAAAGGCTGATAAGCGCAATTTTAAGCTCTATGCTAAGAGAGTGCAGGGGGATGAATCCTTAAAGTTTATCAAGCTTTTCGAAATTCTGGACAAGATGAATGAGCTGGATGAGGGTAAACTATTAGAAAAGCTCTCTGATGTCAATAAGGGCCAACTCAGCAATCTAAAAAGGCATCTCTACAGTCAGATTCTTATCAGTCTAAGATTGATATCTATAGGAAGACAGAAGTCCATAGAGGTCAGAGAACAGATTGATTTTTCGCAGGTGCTATACTCTAAGGGTTTATACCTTCAAAGTCTAAAGCTTCTTCAGAGAGCAAAAAAAATAGCCGAAAAGGAAGAGCTCGATATCCTGACCCTAGAAATAATAGAGCTTCAAAAAATCATCGAGTCAAGACATATTACTAATAGTGGTCCCCTGAAAAATGACGCACTCACTGAAGAAGCCCACGCAACCATAGACAAGGTAGATCGGTCGATCAAGCTGTCAAACCTGAGAGTCAATCTACATAGTTATTATATACGCAATAGTTATGTGAAAAATGACCAAGAGCGTATCACCATCATCCAATACTTCAACGAAAGATTACCCCAAATAGATGAGAATGAACTTGGCTTTCCAGAAAATGTATATCTCAATCAGTGTTTTGTATGGTACTACTATATTCTTCTAGACTTCCAACGATGCTATGAGTATGCCGTAAAGTGGGTAAACATATTCGAGGAGCATCCAGATCTGAAGTTGTTAGACAAAGACCTTTATATGCGAGGTTATCACTATATGCTGACTGCTGCATTTAATCTCAAGGATCTCGATAAACTGGAGTCTCACTTATCAGAATTAGAGAGCTTTAGAAATGATAACTACGGCAAGTTTAATGAGAACTCGAAAATATTCTCTTTTCTATATGTTCACTGGGCTAGATATAATCTTCACTTCTTGAGAGGCACCTATGATCTTGCCATCAAAAATGTCTCTAAGTCACTACGACGCATCAAGTTATACCCTGAAAGGATAGCTCCTCATAGAGTCATGGTGCTCTACTATAAGATTGCCTGGTCCTATCTGGGAGAAGGCCAGCCTGGCAAATGTGTCACATACGTCTCCAAGATCATCAATTATGAGAAAGAAGACTTCAGAGAAGATATACAGTCATATAGTCGGCTGCTCTATCTCATGGCCCACTACGACCTAGATAACATGGAACTCATGCCCTATCTAGTTCGAACTGTAGAAAGCTACTTTAAGAAGACTACCACTAAAAACAAGCTACAGATAAGGACGATGAAGTTTTTCAAGAAGATTCAAAATGCATCTATCCAGGCTCGTCAGGAACTGTTGATCGGATTAAAAGAAGATCTCACTGTGATAGCTTCTGATCCATATGAGATTAGGTCATTTCTTTATTTGGATGTGTTGAGTTGGGCGATCGCTCGTATAGAAAAGCTTGATCGCCTGCCCGGCATGATAAAACTCGATTAGATAATTATCACTTACGTAAATGAAAAGAGGCCAAGCGCAATAGCACCTGACCTCTTCTTATAACTTGAGCTTTAGTCGCGAGGACTAATCATTGCCCATAAACTGTAGTAAGAAGTATAAGAACATGACAAGTGCGCTCATCGCTCCTGCTACATAGGTCATCGCTGCCCACCAAAGTGCATCTTTAGCACCATCGTATTCTGCTCCTTGTGTTGTACCAGTTTCGTCCAACCAAACAAGGGCTCTTCTACTGGCATCAAACTCTACTGGTAGTGTGATAAGGGCGAACAGAGCTGCTATACCAAATGTAGCAACTAGGGCAATCATCATAAAACTACCAAATGCTCCTGCCGTGGCTGTCCCGAAAATGAATCCCATAAAAAGGAACTGTTGCAATCTCGTAGATACCTGCACTGCTGGTACCAGTGCTGATCTAACTTTTAGCATCTGATACGCTTGCGCATGCTGTACAGCATGACCGCATTCGTGTGCAGCAACTGCAGCTGCAGATACATGTCTCCCTTGGTATACTTCAGGACTTAAAGAGATCGTCTTTTTCAACGGATTATAATGATCCGTAAGCATCCCTCTTCCTTGGGTTACTTTTACATCTGAGATACCATAATGATTTAACATATCAACTGCTACCTCTGCTCCTGTTTTGCCACTGCTGGTAGGCACTTGACTGTATTGCTTAAACTTTGACTTAAGTCTACCACTGATGACCATACCCACTAATGTGGCTGCACCAATGATCACATAATACATTATCATCTATATATAATTTTGTCTTTATTAATTATCATCAAGTGATCTTCTCACATCTCATATAGGAACGAAGTACTTCCGGTACTATAATGCCATCCTCAACCTGATTGTTTTCTAGGATAGCTGCCACTATTCTTGCTAGTGCTAAGGCACTACCATTGAGTGTATGAGTAAGATGTTTTTTTCCTTCAGCATCTTTATACCGAAGACGGAGCCTGTTTGCCTGGAAGGTCTCAAAATTAGAAACCGAACTAACCTCTAACCATCTTCCTTGTCCTGCACTGTATACTTCAAAATCGTAGGTAAGAGCAGACGTGAATCCCAAGTCTCCACCACATAAACGCAAAATTCTATAAGGCAGTTCCAATTGATCCAATAACCCTGCAACATAAGCGACCATTTCATCTAATGTCTCGTAGGATTTGTCAGGGTGTGCAATCTGGACGATCTCCACTTTGTCAAATTGATGGACACGATTGAGGCCTTTTACATCTGCGCCATATGAACCTGCCTCTCTTCTGAAGCAAGGAGTATATCCGGTTAACTTAATCGGAAAATCAGACTCGTTAATTATGACGTCACGATAGATATTAGTCACGGGGACTTCGGCCGTAGGTATGAGATAAAGGTCATCTCTCTCTACATAGTACATCTGACCTTCTTTATCTGGCAACTGACCAGTGGCACGAGCTGAATCCGCATTTACGACAAGTGGAGGTATCACCTCATCATATCCAGCTGTAGATGCACTATCTAGAAAAAAGTTGATCAGGGCTCTTTCTAGCCTCGCTCCAAGGCCCCTAAAGAGAGGAAACCCTGAGCCTGTGATCTTCGTCCCAGTCTCAAAATCTATCAAACCATACTTAGTGGCTAACTCCCAATGAGGAAGTCCTCCTTCTATGGGAGCTACTTCTTCTTTCCAAGGTCTAACCACCTCATTGTCTTCATCAGTATGTCCTGATGGCACAGTGGGATGTGGGACATTGGGTATCGTCAATAAGAGTTCATCTAACTGGCCAAGAATATCCTGTTGTTGCGCCTCCAGATCTTTAGCTTTCTCTTTTATGTCAGACACCAGCGCCTTCATCTCTTCGGCCTTGTCTCTATCACCGCTTTGATACAAAGCACCAATCTCTTTGGACAACTTATTGACTTGAGAAAGACTATCATCGCGTTCTGCTTGATTCGCTTTACGGCGATCATCTAGCTCTATGATTTTATCAAGGCTAGCTTTACTTTCTTGCGAGTAGTTACGAGTCTCTAGTCCGGCCAGAATTCTCTCTTTATTCTCTCGTATGTATGGAAGTGTTAACATTTACTTGGATATGTTGACGCAAAGGTCTCCATATTATTTGATATTGATATTTCCGTCTTTGATATTTTAAGCTTACTTTTGCGTTGTATTTATCTGACAGGTAACTTTCTTACCTTCCCCAGCCATAAGTACTCACCATATACCTTCGATGCGAGGTGCATCGATCCATCGCGATTTAATCCGATTAACACACATCCAACAACAGATAGTTAACGTCATATGTACGAT
The DNA here is from genome assembly GCA_964470035.1 of uncultured Saprospiraceae bacterium. Lineage (GTDB taxonomy): Bacteria > Bacteroidota > Bacteroidia > Chitinophagales > Saprospiraceae > JAJRXG01. Next base: position 34,447 of record CAYYBR010000006.1, on the reverse strand, counting down.
ATATTACAGCTTAACGAAATGCTCGTGCCTGAACTTAAAGATTTAGCAGAGTCTCTAGGCATGAAGAGCTACAAGAAGTTGAGCAAAAAGGATCTCATCTATAAAATCCTTGATGAACAAGCCATAGCTGGAAAATCAGCTGAAGCCCCTGCTAAAACTGAAGAAAAAGCTGCTCCCGTGGCCACAGCAGAAGTTAAAAAAGAAGCCGCAGAGGCAAAACCAGAAAGACAATCGAGGGGCCGATCTAGAGATGATCGCAAACCCAAAGCCGACAAGCCGAGTGAGAACAAAGAAACTCCAGACAACGGTAAAGAAGAAAATGCGCCTGAAGCGAAGGAAGGAGGGGATCGAAGAGATGATCGTAAAGATGATCGCCGAGATAATCGTAACGATAATCGCAGGAGAGATAATAATCGCAACGACCGAGACAAACCAAAGAAGGAAGAAAAGAAGAAGCCTAAGTTCGATGTCGAACTAGAAGGTATGATCGAAGGGCAAGGAGTCCTAGAGATGATGCCGGATGGATATGGCTTTCTGAGGTCGAGTGACTACAATTACCTCACTTCTCCTGATGATATATATGTATCCCCGTCTCAGATTAGACTCTTTGGTTTAAAAACAGGTGATACAGTCCAAGGTGCTATCAGACCTCCGAAAGAAGGTGAAAAATACTTTGCACTACTTAAAGTTTCTTTTATCAACGGACTAGAGCCAAAAGATATAAGAGATAGAGTACCATTTGACTATCTGACACCACTTTTCCCTACTGAGAAGTTCACACTTACTGCGCGACCCGATGGGAAAGACTATGGTAATAGGATGATTGATCTGTTCGCCCCTATAGGTAAAGGTCAAAGAGGCTTAATAGTAGCTCAGCCAAAAACGGGTAAGACATTCTTATTAAAGGATGTTGCTAACGCCATAGCCAATAATCATCCAGAGTGTTACCTCATAGTTTTGCTGATAGATGAGCGTCCTGAAGAAGTGACGGACATGAAGAGAAGTGTGAAAGCAGAAGTAATCTCTTCTACTTTCGATGAACCAGCAGATAATCACGTAAGGGTAGCCAACATAGCTATAGAAAAAGCAAAGAGACTAGTAGAATGCAATCATGACGTTGTCATACTCCTAGACTCTATCACACGTCTTGCACGTGCGTATAATACAGTTGCACCAGCATCAGGTAAGGTTCTATCTGGTGGTGTAGAAGCAAATGCGCTTCAAAAGCCTAAGAAGTTTTTTGGTGCTGCCCGTAAGATCGAAAATGGCGGATCACTCACGATACTTGCCACAGCTCTTACAGATACAGGATCTAGGATGGACGAGGTGATCTTTGAAGAATTCAAAGGAACTGGTAATATGGAACTTCAGCTCGATAGATCTCTTGCCAACAAGCGATTGTATCCAGCTATAGATCTAACTAAGTCTAGCACACGTAGAGAAGAGTTGCTGATGGAAGAGGCCATACTCAAGCGTATGTTTATCCTCAGAAAGCATCTTGCAGATATGAAACCTGATGAGGCTATGGAGTTCCTCAGAAAGCATATGTTAGGTACTAAGACCAACGAAGAGTTCTTAGTTTCTATGAATAATTAGACCATAAAGGACTTATAGAAGGCAATTTTGATAAAAAGGGGCTTGTAGACCTGCTCAGATAGATCTATATTCGCGCTCCATTTTGATGAATACATTAATTAGTACGTTATGAAGCGCACATATCAACCGTCCAACAGAAAGCGAGCTAACAAGCATGGCTTTAGAAGTCGTATGAGCACTAAGAATGGGCGTGCTGTACTTTCTGCTCGAAGAGCTAAAGGAAGAAAGAAGCTGACTGTGTCTGACGAAAAACACACGAAGTAATACTCTTTCCTTTTTTTAGATACGGAGTACTTCTGATCCACCTTACATACCTTCATTGTTTATCTATCTTTCCACTGTGAAGGATAGTAAACAGAATCATAGCCTAAAAAAGGACGAGATACTCAGATCACCTAAGGCTATCCAGCGCTTATTTGCCGAAGGAGATTCTCTTTTTTCCTTTCCATATAAGTTGATGATATCCAGGCTCGAAGACATCGAGTGTAAGAAAGGCTTACTTGTATCATTTTCTGTCCCTAAAAGAAATCATAAAAAGGCAGCTACTAGAAATCTTCTGAAAAGAAGGATGAAAGAGTGTTACCGCAAGAATAAACCTGATCTACCTCCTCAGGATTCTGGAGGATATGCGCTGATGTATATATTAGTGGACAAATCCGTTAGTGATTATGAGAGCTTACATAAAGCAATGATCAAGATCAATACTATGCTGATCAAACGAATCAAAAGTGAAAGAAATCTTTAGACTACTTCTTGTAATACTACTGCACCTCCTTTTTTCCAGCGTAGCGAAATCACAATCACCACCACAGATTTTTTTTCAGTATGAGCAATCTGGAACTCTGGATGTAAAAAGATGGACTGCAGGTGATAAAATCCTGTTTCGTCAAAAGCAATTCGGTGACGAATGGATATCAGATCGCATAGTGCAGATCATACCAGAAGACAATGCCCTACTCTTCCATGATCAGATAGTACATCTTGATGAGATAACATATATCCAATATCCACGCCCTGTACCTGACATACTAGGGAAGACACTTACAATATTTGGGGCTTCGTGGCTTATCTTAGGTGGCTCTCTTCATGGATTGACTGAGTTAAACCTTCTTGAATCAGGATTTCAGTTTGGCACTGATACAGCCATCATAGGAGTATCCACCATAGCTACTGGATATCTGATGCAAAAATTATGGAGTAAAGCCATTAAGAAAATGAATAGAAATAAAAGAGTTCGGATTGTAGACCTCAGGTTTTAGCCCATCCGGCCTAGCAAAACTTTTATGGCGAGGTCATACCCTTCTAATCCTTTCCCGACGATAGAATCTAGAGCAAACTGCTTAATATAAGAGTGATGCCTATACTCCTCACGCTCGTATATATTCGAGATGTGCACTTCTATGACTGGAGCGGGTATCGAAGCAACAGCATCAGCTAAAGCAATGGAAGTATGCGTATATCCACCAGGGTTCATCACTATTCCGTTGATGTCGAATCCCACCTCATGTAGCTTATCGATGAGAGCACCCTCATGATTACTTTGATAGTAGTCCAGATCCACTTCCGTAAATCTCTCCTTTATACCCAGGAAATACTCCTCAAAAGTTTGATAACCGTAGATTTCTGGCTGACGCCTTCCTAATAGATTAAGATTAGGACCATTAAGAATTAATATAGAAGGACGACTCAACTGATTATCCATTAACTACGTCAGACATGAATTTGATTCTTACAAGCTGTATCTCATCCCTTGTTATGTCATCTTCCTTTAACTCGTCAAATGCATCTTCGATAGATTCGGAGTCGGCTTCGCCGAAGTAGTCGTATATATCTTCTATGACGTCTTCATCTATCTGATCTTCGAGATAATAATTGATATCCAATTTAGTGCCGGACCCTACGATGATATTCATCTCGTCTATCAATTCTTCGATAGACATCTGACTTGTCCTAGCAATGTCTTCAAGTGGGAGCTTTCTATCTATCCCTTGTATGATAGCTACTTTGGCTTTTGACTTATTAGCCACTTGCTTCATGACAAAGTCTTCGGGCTTCTCGATATTATTAATCTCTACATACTCCTTGATCTCTTCTATAAATGGAGCACCATAGCGGTTTGCTTTTCCTTGGCTAACCCCTGAGATATTGAGCATATCTTCCTTCGTTGTGGGATAGTAGGTGGCCATGTCTTGTAAAGAAGGATCCATGAAGATGATCCAAGGCTTTACACCTTGCTTCTTTGCTTCGCGGAGTCTGACATCTTTAAGGATCTTAAAGAGCGTATCATCTAGTGCTCCGCCCTTCGCAGCTGTCGAAGTAACCGCATCAGCAGCACCTTCTTTCGAGTAGTCATGGTTTATGCTGATACTGAACTTGCCACCCTTCTTGAGGTATTCTTTTCCTGCAGGAGAGATCTTGATAAGGCCGTATTGCTCGATATCTTTTCTCAAGTAATTAGCCAATATGGCCTGACGAAGCAAAGAGTGCCAAAAGAGAGGCCCTTTGCCCTTACCGATACCAAAAGATTTCTTCTGATCGAACTTGAAGTTCTTCATCTCTTGAGTACTACGTCCGATGATGAACTCTACTAGAAACTTGATGCCATAGTTTTCATTCAGTTCATCTACTACTTTGATAGCTTGCATTAACTCTTGTCCAACCTCTTGTTGTTCTTTTGGTCGCTTACAGTTATCGCAGTTTTTGTTACAGTCCTCCTGATCAAACCCCTCTCCAAAGTAATGAAGTAAGAACTTTCTTCTACACTGTGAGGTCTCAGTATAAGCCACTACTTCTTCCATCAGCTGAGCACTAAGTTCTCTTTCTGAAAGAGGCTTATCTTTTAAGAACTTCTCTAAGCGAAGGATGTCCTTATAGGCATAAAAAGCATAACATCTTCCTACTAAACCATCTCGTCCACCCCGACCTGTCTCCTGATAGTAGTTCTCTATACTCTTAGGAATGTTATAGTGAATGACAAATCTTACATCTGGCTTATCGATGCCCATACCAAAAGCGATAGTTGCAACAATCACATCTATTTCTTCCATCAAAAACTCATCTTGCACTCGAGACCTAGTTTTCGCATCTAGGCCGGCATGATACGGCGCGGCCTTTATACCATTGACTTGTAGGATCTCAGCAATTTCTTCTGTCGATTTTCTTGCTTGTACATATATTATCCCTGACTCTCCGGGTTGTTGTTTTATGATCTGTACGATCTCTTTGATCGTCTGATCCTTATTGATCTTTGGTCTAACCTCATAATAAAGATTAGATCTGTTAAAGGATGAGATATAGACTTTTTCATCTCTCATCGCCAGATTCTTGACAATATCAGATTTGACTTTGGGAGTAGCCGTAGCGGTGAGAGCTATGACTGGTATCTCAGAGTTTATACTCTTGATCATCTCTCTTATCCGTCTATACTCAGGCCTAAAATCGTGCCCCCATTCGGAGATACAGTGTGCTTCATCTACAGCAACGAATGATACATTGACACTCTTGAAGAATGCTATATTCTCTTCCTTAGTCAATGTCTCAGGAGCCACAAAAAGCAACTTCGTACCTCCTTCAGTGATATCTGTTTTTACCTGTCTTGCCTGAGTTTTACTCAAGGAGCTGTTAAGAAAATGAGCGACTTTATCCTGCTGACTATATCCACGTATAGAGTCTACCTGATTTTTCATCAAGGCAATCAAAGGAGAAATAATAATCGCAGTGCCTTCCGACAAAATAGCAGGAAGCTGATAGCAAAGCGACTTTCCTCCGCCTGTAGGCATGATGACTAGTGTGTCATGACCAGTCAGTATACTTTGTACTATTTCCTCTTGACGATCCTTAAAAGAATCAAAACCGAAATACTGCTTTAGAGCTTCATGCAGATCGGCAGACGTATAGCTCATAATCCAAAAAATCTTTTTTGTAGTTAGTTAGTGCGCCGTACGTTCGAATATTATAATTGCTAGATCCTACTCGATCAACAATCATACACCTTAAGTTACAAAATTTTAAAAACTCAAATTGAGTAAATGCAGGATTGCATAACACGAGGGCTAAATCGCGTGGCGCCTTAAGCTATTTTTAAAAAGCAGCCGAAAATACGATCTCTCTGCTTGAATAGCAAAGAAAAAAACACCTCAATGTGTAAGTTTCCTAACTTCTAAAAGATTAATGAATTATGACTCATAGGCTTTTTCATATCGAGGTAGAAAAGACTCTGCGGTAGCATTGACCAAATCTTCTCTCCATTCGAGCGGACAGTCTTCTACGGATAGCAGACAGCCATTAGATATATAAGGATAAATCTCATCATATCTCTGACTTACATTCATCTCCACGCGTCGATGGACATGTGATCGATTGATCATGTGTATTTCTTTTAACCCTGCTGCAGCTAACAACTCTATAAAGCTATTAATAGTCCCTTCGTGATAGTCTGCCACTCGTTGCTTCTTGTCAGCTACCACTAGTCCTCGCATAAGGTGAGGCTCATTAGAAGTTACGCCAACTGGGCAAGTATTCTTATTGCACTCGAGCGCTTGTATGCAACCTAGGGCCATCATCATGGCACGCGCACTATAGCAAACATCCGCACCTAAGGCTAAGGCACGAAATATGTGAAAACCAGTAACGACCTTACCAGATGCAATCAATCTTATATCCTTCTTGATTCCAAATCCTATCAGTGCATTATAAGCAAAAGCAAGTCCCTCCTTCATGGGCATCCCTACGGAGTTACTAAACTCTACAGGAGCAGCTCCAGTACCTCCTTCACCTCCGTCTATGCTGATGAAGTCTGGTTTAATACCGGTCTCAATCATGGCTTTACAAATCGCTAAAAACTCCGAGCGGTTACCGATACAGAGTTTAAAACCAACCGGTTTGCCACCAGAGAGTTCTCGCAGTTTTTTCATAAATAGCATTAAGCCCGTAGGAGTATTAAATGCCTTATGATATGGAGGAGAAAGAACATCTTGACCCATTGGGACATTACGTATCTCCGAGATTTCTTTTGTCACCTTCTTCGCTGGCAAGATACCCCCGTGTCCAGGCTTAGCTCCTTGCGACAACTTTAGTTCTATCATTTTTACATTATCGGCACTTGCTCTCTTACTAAAGAGTTCTTCAGAGAAGTTGCCATCCTCTGCTCGCGATCCAAAATACCCCGTGCCGATCTGATAGATCAGATCACCTCCATATTTGTTATGATATTCAGATATCCCACCTTCACCGGTGTTATGAGCAAATCCTCCTATAGAGGCACCGCCATTAAGCGCCATGACAGCATTTTTGCTCAGTGACCCATAGCTCATCGCGCTGACATTAAGAAGACTACAATTGTATGGCTGCTTACAATCCGGGCCTCCTATCATGATTCTCGGTTCTTCTTTGATGTCATGATGACTGAGTGCGGCGATACTATGATTCATCCACTCATACCCTGTGTCATATACATTGAGCTGCGTACCAAATGGGGTCGTATCCAGTGACTTCTTTGCACGCTGATATATCACTGATCTAAGAATCCTAGAAAATGGTCTTCCATCTGTCTCTGGCTCAACGAAGTACTGATAAATCTTAGGTCTCATCCAATCCGAGACATAGCGCATGTGACCTACTAATGGGAAATTACGCAGTATGGCATGCTTCTTTTGAAAGTAATCTCTTAGACCAACTATGAACAGGATGGCGGCAAAACCAACTAAAGCCCAAAATCCAGGTCCTACAAAAAGAGATAACGCAATTGCTCCTGCCAATATGAGAAATAAGAGTCCTAATATCATAGATATGATTTCATACGTCTAAAGGTAAAAAGTAGTTTAAAAGAAATGAATTGTGATATAGTTATTATGCCCCCTAAGCCCTTACCTTGGGTAAACATATCATCTTATATGAAGTATTGTAAGCTACTTTCTTTTATCGCCTTTCTGTCAATCGGCTGCAATGAAAAACCGCAAGATCAGATAGTTCAGTCTGATAGTCCTACTTCATTTTCATGGGACAACGCCATTATTTATTTTATGATGACAGATCGGTTTTATGACAGTGACTCCTCTAATAACTTTGAGCATACTGCCGATAATCTTCCCGCTCCTTATCGCGGATATATGGGAGGAGATATATCAGGTATCACCTCAAAGATTAGATCTGGCTACTTTACAAATCTTGGAGTCAACGCCATATGGATGACACCCGTGGTCGAGCAGATCAAAGGGTCAGTCGATGAAGGAACAGGTAATTCTTTTGGCTTTCACGGATATTGGACGCGGGACTGGACTGCGATAGATCCCAAGTTTGGTACCAAAGAAGATCTCAAGGAACTAGTAGAAGTAGCACATGATCACGGTATACGAATACTCATCGATGTGGTCGCTAATCATACAGGACCAGTAACTCCACTTGACAGTCAGTGGCCAAGTGATTGGGTAAAGACTGGTCCAACATGTACCTATACCAGTGCTGAATCAACGATCAACTGTACGCTCGTAAAAAACCTCCCAGACATCAGAACTGAAAGTGACAAGGAAGTGAGACTTCCTGATTACCTAATAGAAAAATGGAAGGATGAAGGTCGATATGATCGCGAATTACAAGAGTTAGAAGACTGGTTCGCCACCACCGGATATCCCAGAACTCCTGTTAACTACATACTCAAGTGGCTGGTAGACTTTATCAAGGAATTTGGTGTAGATGGTTATCGCGTAGATACGGTTAAGCATACAGAAGAAGATGTATGGGAAAGATTGTGGGAGCAAGCTAGGAAGGCTTACGAAGATTATAAAAAAGAACATAGCGATAAGGTCTATGATCAAAACCAAGAATTCTACATGATGGGAGAAGTCTATAACTACTTCATTAGTGGTGGTAGGGATTATGACTATGGCGATCAAAAAGTAGATTTCTTCGCATCTGGATTTAGAAGTCTAATCAATTTTGATTTTAAGGGCGATGCCGATAAGTCTTATGAAGAAATATTTTCAAAATATGATAGTCTTCTGTATGGAGCTCTAGCTGGCAAGACCATCGTGAATTATATTAGCTCACATGATGACGGTGGGCCCTTTGACAAGGAAAGAAAGCGGTCTTTCGAAGCAGCCACGAAGCTGTTATTATGTCCTGGTGGAGCTCAGATATATTATGGTGACGAAACCGCTCGGTCCCTTTCTGTAGAGGCGAAAGGTGATGCGACGCTTAGGTCTTTTATGAATTGGGATGAACTCGCTGATGATATACCGATACATGGTAAGTCTAGACACGACATCCTTCGTCATTGGCAAAAGTTAGGCACTTTTAGAAGAGACAATCCGGCTGTCGGTGCAGGTAGGCACAAAGTCATCTCCTCTGATCCTTACGTCTTTCAACGTACTTGGGAGGAGGGAAATAACAAAACAGTTATTGGGCTAGACCTTCCGACTGGATCAAAGAAAATCCCTGTAGGAGAAGTATTTGCGGAAGCGGAAAAAGTTAAAGATTACTACTCAAGCGTAGTTGTATCAGTATCTGACGGATATATCGAGATCGATACACCCTATGATATCGTATTACTATCAGTGGCACGATAGGAAAGCATACCTTTGTTTTCCATCATCATAGTGTTATCATGAAAATAAATCTAAGAAGGGTGGACGCTAACTTCCGTCTGCTGGCCACTAATGATAGAGGCGATGTGGTTCATACAGACGGTAGTGCCAGTATAGGTGCTAGCGAACAAGGCTGGCGGCCGATGGAAATGCTACTCGTAAGTCTCGCTGGGTGTAGTGCGATAGATATCATCTCAATCCTGAAAAAACAGCGGCAAGTGATAGAGGACTTTGAGATCGAGATAGATGGTGATAGAAAAGATGGAAGTCCTGCTCCCTTTACTGCGATCAGGATACACTTCATCTTGAGTGGGCAGATAAAGGAAGCTAAGATGGACAAGGCCATAGAGTTAACTATAAACAAGTATTGCTCAGTTTATTTTTCTTTGCATCCTGATATCGATGTTAAGTATACCTATGAATTAAAGTCTTAGACTTCACTTATAACCCTCGCATCTCTTTACAGATCCGGTCACTTTCAAAAATCAACTTACGTGAAGGATAGTACTAAAGCCATACGCGGTCAGATGGATCGCACTTCATATAGAGAGCACAGCGCGCCTATGTTCTTGACATCTAGCTTTGTCTATAATAGTCCAGAGCATGCTGCACAGATGTTTGCAGGTGAAGCAGAAGGTGATATCTATAGTAGATTTTCTAATCCCAACACGACAGAGCTGATAACCAAGTTCTGTGCTTTAGAGAAGGCAGAATCAGGTATAGCAACAGCATCGGGCATGGCCGCCATCTTCACAACCATCGCCGCTCATCTTACTGCTGGAGATCATATCGTAGCCTGTGGATCACTATTTGGCAATACCAGATATATCATCCAACATATCCTTCCAAGTTGGGGCATCACTTACGCCTTTGTCGACGCACACGATAAAGCGGGGTGGGATCACGCTATCACCGATAAGACAAAGATGGTGATGATCGAAACACCTACCAATCCAGGTCTTGACATACTTGACGTGGCTTGGTTAGCACAGTTATGTAAGAAGAATACTGCCATATTTTGTGTTGATAATTGCTTCGCCACACCTATACTACAGAAACCAATGGAGTATGGAGCAGACATCGTCATACACTCTGCTACTAAGTGGATCGATGGACAAGGTCGAGTGCTTGGAGGTTTAGTCCTTGGTTATGAAGAGTATATAACACCAGTATTTGATTTTCTCAGGAGGACAGGAGCTTGTCTTTCACCGTTCAATGCCTGGTTGCTGAGCAAGAGTACTGAGACATTGGAAGTACGGATGACCAGACACTGTGAGTCAGCGCTCACTATAGCTGAAAAGTTAGCTCTACATGAGAAAGTTAAACAGGTGAGATATCCCCACCTTCCTTCTCATCCACAATATGATCTGGCCAAGAAAATCATGACTATGGGTGGTGGTATCATAACAGTAGATCTAGATGCTAATCAAGAAGATGTTTTCACTTTCGTAAATGCTTTAAAGCTGCCCTCTATCACGGCAAATCTCGGAGATAGCAGGACCATAGTTACCCATCCAGCGACCACTACTCACAGCAAATTATCAAAAGAAGAACAGGAACATGTAGGAATCAATATGTCTACCCTAAGATTTTCCATTGGGTTAGAGGATGCGACAGACATCATCGATGACATCTATCAAGCACTCGACACTCTATGATGGAGATCTCTTACAAGACATTTGACGAAGCTCTAGAGCTTGAGCTTGGTGGTCGCATCGAAAAACCAACGGTAGCATATAGCACCATCGGGTCACTTAATGATAAAAAAGACAATGTCACCCTTGTTTGTCACGCACTTACAGCTAATAGCAATGTTGCTGATTGGTGGTCTGGTTTATTCGGAGCTGATAAGGTATTTGATCCAGAGCAGGACTTCATAATCTGTATCAACAACCTAGGTTCACCTTATGGCACTTCTTCTCCAAAGAGTGCTGATACAGATGGAAAAAGATATGGTCTAGACTTCCCGGATTACACCTTGAGAGATACAGCTCATCTACATCTTCGTCTTCTCGATGAGCTCGGTATAAATAAGATCAGACTCATCATAGGCGGTTCTTGTGGAGGAAATATCGCCCAAGAGGTGGCCATCAATAAAGGATCCGATCTAGAGCAGATGATCATCTTGTGCTGTAGTGCATGTGAAACCCCATGGGTTATAAGCATACACGAATCACAAAGGATCGCTCTTCAGTCCGATCCGACACTGCATAAGAACGATCCTGATGCTGGAGCCAATGGACTAAGGGGAGCACGTGCTTTCGCGATGCCATTCTATAGATCTCATCCTTCATTCAAACTCCGACAAGCAGAAGAAGATATTAATAAAACTGATGACTTTAAGGCGTCGAGCTATGTGCGCTACCAAGGTGATAAGTTTGTCGATCGATATGATGCTCACTGTTACTATAAGCAGATCACAGCTCTCGACACCCATAATGTGGGAAGAGGGCGAAAGAGCATGAAAGATGGATTAGAAAGTATAGTATGTCGAACCCTATGTATCGGCTTCAGTTCTGATCTACTCATACCAGTCTCCGAACAGCAGTTTCTAGCAAACCAAATACCCGATGCTACGTATGCTGAAGTAGAAACAATATATGGTCATGATGCTTTCTTAATCGAGACAGATATGATCCAAAAAGTCATCGATAAATGGTGTTATAAAAGATGATAGAAATCTGCGCATATCAAGACCTCGTAGCTACAAAGCAAACTAAAAATGGCATGTACCTCGAGTGTCCAGATGGAGATAATGTTCTTCTCCCTACTAAGTATGTACCTGAAGCTTTAGAGTCTGGATTTACGATCAATGTCTTTGTATATCAGGACAGTGATGGGAGGCCGATAGCTACAACACAGCGGCCCCATATAAGACCTTATAGTTTTGCTTTTCTCAAGTGCGTAGATGTAGCTCCATTTGGAGCCTTTATGGACTGGGGGTTGGATCGCGATTTGTTAGTGCCTAACTCTGAACAAGAGAAGCCTATCAAACCTGGGTTCACATATCTGACGTATCTGTTTGTAGATGATAGAGATAGGATCACAGCTACCACCAAGGTATACAAGTGCTTTGCTAATGACGACCACGATCTTAAAGTAGGAGATAAAGTAAGACTCGCAGTGTACGATAAAACAGATCTCGGATATAGCGTTGTAATCGATGAGCTGTATGATGGACTTTTACATAAGGAGCAAGTACAGCAAGTCCTTCGGATAGGTCAAGAGATGCATGGTTATGTGTCAAGAATCTTAGAGGATGATAAGATAGATGTATCGCTACATAGAGTAGGATATCGCAAGGTGATAGACAACCGAGATAAAGTGCTAGAAGAGCTCGAATCTAATGGTGGCTTTCTTCCTCTTCATGATAAAAGTGACCCGCAAAAAATCTATGATACATTTCAGATTAGCAAGAAAGCTTTTAAAAAGATCCTAGGTGCTCTTTATAAGGAAAGACGTATCGAGATCAAACCTGATGGCATCCATCTAAAAAGAAAATGAAAAAAGTGCTAAACCTTATTGAGCCTTAGAGCTTTGATGAGTTCTTCGTTTCTATCAAATAGGCGAATGATATAAAGACCATTTCTAAGGTCTGATACATCGTACTTGCCATCCGTTGTAGCATTGACCTTTCGAACCTCCTTACCAATGATGTTATTGATAGTGATATGACCTACCTTCTCTAGGTCTATACTGAAGGTGACAAAAGATGTAGCAGGATTAGGATACACCTTGACAGAATTGTCATTTACGGAAGTGATCTCTACGCTAGATGATGGATTACCTACAGACTGCGCTGTCAATCCTACAGACCCGAAGATCAGCATGATAGCCAAAGCTAGTATATGGGTAATGTGTTTCATCATCGTAAAGATAAGTGCCAGACCTTAAGTCACAAGCTAATTAATTGTTAAATGATAATAAAGAGACAATTCAGCAAATGACTATAGGGGTGCTCAAATATAATAATATTATATTATGCATAAAGTGTTGATAAACAATATTTTAATATAAAACACTTTTGATCTAGAAACTATGTTCAAGATAATCAGTTGATTATTCTATTGTCAAGGGATAATACTTAATTACAGAATATGATAATGTTTTCTTATCGCGATAGGGGTAAGACAACTGTTAAGTCATATTTTCTGTATTTCTTCGTATAACGAAAAGCTTACACTAACTACAATGCATATAGTAATTATAGGCAATGGCATCAGTGGTATTACCACTGCGCGATGGATACGAAAGCTAAGCGACCACCGCATCACAGTCATCTCGTCTGAATCAGAACACTTTTATTCGCGCACTGCACTTATGTATATTTACATGGGTCACATGCGATATGAAGACACCAAGCCTTATGAGGATTGGTTTTGGAAGAAAAACAGGATAGATCTAGTCTTAGATCACGTCACTGATGTGAATTATGGTGGCCACGAGATAACGCTCAAATCCGGTAAATCTATGAGCTATGATAAGCTCGTAATGGCAGTAGGGTCCAAGCCTAACAAGTTTGGTTGGCCTGGCCAAGATCTCAATGGAGTAACTGGTCTTTACAGCCTGCAGGACCTGGAGACGGTAGAAAAAAACTCAGAAGGATTAAAGCGCGCTGTCATCGTAGGTGGAGGTTTGATTGGTATCGAGCTGGCAGAGATGCTTCATAGTAGACATATACCAGTGACCATGCTTGTGAGAGAGGAGAGCTTCTGGAATGCAGTCCTGCCACAGGAAGAATCCAAAATGATAAGTAAACATATCATCGATAGCGATATAGACCTACGTCTTGGTGTTAATCTGGGTGAGATCGTAGATGATGGGAGTGGCAATGCTTGCGCAGCGATTATCAAAGAAACAGGAGAGCGTATAGATTGTGGTCTTGTGGGTTTAACTGCCGGTGTGAGTCCCAATATCGGATGGCTCAAAGAATCAGAACTTGAAACGAATCGAGGGATCAAGGTCAACGAATATCTAGAAACCAACATGCCTGATGTCTATGCCATAGGTGATTGTGCAGAACAGCACAACCCACTTCCCGGTCGTCGACCTATCGAAGCTATCTGGTATACCGGGCGTATGATGGGCGAGACATGTGCCTATAACATTTGTGGTAAAAAAACAGCCTATGATCCAGGCTTCTGGTTCAATAGTGCCAAGTTCATAGATATCGAGTATCAAGTATATGGCGAAGTGCCAGCCAAATTACCTGAGCACTTAAAAACTGTAATCTGGGAACATGAGGATGGTGATAAGTCCATCCGTATCAACTATGACGCGTCAAGCTATGCTATAAAAGGATTTAATCTCTTTGGCATAAGATATCGACATGAAGTCTGCGAAAAGTGGATAACTGAAAACACACATGTCGAGACCGTTTTAGAGAATCTAGGTCTGGCAAATTTTGACCCTGAATTCTACGCAGAATATGAAACCGAACTCATCAAAAAGTATAATCAGATAGAAGGAAAGCAAGTAAAACTGAAAACCAAAAGAGGGTTATCTAAAGTATTATCATACCTCAAAAAGAGCAGAGCATGAAAATGATACAGAATATTGGAATTGGATTGTTCATAGTCGCATTATTAATCTTTACGGCTATGCTCGGCATAGGTCATCAAGAGCTGACCAGTGATAACATAGGCATAGATAAAACCTATCACAAAGAAGCGATACTAGAAGCAGCTGATAAAAGTGGATTACTCAATAGCAAAGTCAGTGGTATTAGCTTTATTTCCAAAATAGGTTCAGTCATAAATGACGCATCGAAGCAGCTAGAGGAAAAAGCAAAAGCTGGCATACCCGATGGTGTTGGAGAATGGGATTATAAGATCGGTTACTGGGATGTAACAACATATACAAACTCCATTGTGACCAGCACAGCCAAAGGTCCTGTACAGGAAAATCCTTGGTTGTTTTTATTCTTGACTTTTGGGTTGGCGATCATAGGTGGGTTATTATTTATCCTTCCCAAGTTCATAGCTCAACCAGGTATAAAGAATAACGGTATTTATCATGATCCTCTAACCAGAGGGCTTCAGTTTAATACCAAGATGCTCTTTTTGATACCTGTTATAGTCGGTATTATAGTATATGGATTTTTCAAATTACAGAATGTCTTCTGGCCAATAGTCACTTTACTGATGGCTGGACTGATATCCTACTTCGTATTTATCAGACAGCATTCGAAGGCTAATAATCCACAGAGGAGTTCTAGTCCTATCCATACAGGTTGGCTCGGTGTCATCGCGGGGATTTACTTGATCGGATTTTATGTCTTACTGTATTGGGCACCCGCATATATTAATAACTGGATCGCCATGGTAAGTCCTATGAGCGAATCTATAAGTGGTAATAAAGCAAGTAATTGGTTCTTATACGGACTGATGTATACAGTCATAGTGATCGTCATGGGCATACGCATGATGAGTAAATACCAACACAATAAGTACCAGCGCATACGGACGATGTCCGTTATGTTCTTCCAGACATCATTTGCCTTTTTGATACCTGAGATACTCGTCCGTCTTAATCAGCCTTGGTTTGACTTTAAGAACATCTGGCCTTTGGACTATGATTTCTTCTTCAAGTATAATATAGATCAGTTGATTGCGAGTGGTGGTCTGGGCGTCTTTATGTTAGTCTGGGGCATCGTTTTGATAGTCATAGGAGTACCATTCATCACTTACTTCTTTGGTAAGCGATGGTACTGCAGTTGGGTTTGTGGTTGTGGTGGACTAGCGGAGACTATGGGAGACCCCTTCCGTCAGTTATCCGATAAAAGCATGCGTGCCTGGAAGTATGAGCGTTTTATCATTCATGGCGTCCTTGCATTTGCTGTTGTGATGACTGGTCTTGTGCTCACATATTACTTTACTGGCAAAACTACGCTCTTAGGACTGAATGTTGAGAGCACCAAGGCGTGGTATGGTTTCTTGATTAGTTCAGGCTTTTCTGGTGTGGTTGGTACAGGCTTTTATCCGATCATGGGTAATCGTGTATGGTGTCGTTTTGGATGCCCACTTGCTGCTTATCTCGGATTGGTACAACGATTCAAGAGTAGATTCAGGATCACGACAAATGGTGGCCAATGTATATCATGTGGTAACTGTAGTACATACTGCGAGATGGGTATCGATGTAAGGTCTTATGCTCAGAAAGGTCAAGATATCGTAAGAAGTAGTTGTGTCGGATGTGGAGTGTGCTCTGCGGTTTGCCCTAGAGGTGTACTCAGATTAGAAAATGCAAGTGGCGATGTAGCAGAACGTACTGCAGAGCTACGCACTATACACATAGCTGAAGATCAAGTAAGGTTATTGGCTTAAGCAAGACTTGCTGTTCTTGTGTTTCGGGCATCTATGACAAGATTGTCTGGTATGCTGTGCCGAGATATTAGTTATATATATACAGCCAAAGACCACGTAAATACTGAACTTGAAAGGTCGTATTTAAGACAACACGTCATGGCATAATATCTCTTCAGATCATTCAGGACGCTTTCGCAAATATTCCATTAGCGAGCTCAAATATTATATCTCGCAGGGTTAATTCGTTGGTTCTAGCTCACTGACGACCTTACTACAGTTTGTAGATCTATTCTTAGTCAGTTAATCGTGTTTGTACTAATATTACACCTTCAAATTGAGCCGTGAAGAGATATCTTCCGAGCGACATTGTGAACTACTAATGTGATCAAAGGTTGAGATAGACTTTTAAATGGTCTTACTTCAGCCCCAGTTCGAGATGTATTATGTTAGGTAAACTACTGAAAGCGCTGATGTTCGGCGTAGTACTCTGCTTTTGTTTCATAGGAGTTTTGCAAGCGCAGACTACTACGGGAAGTATCAGTGGTGCCGTATATGATCAAAAGGGAGATCCGGTAGAATTCGCTACCGTTCTTCTCACAGATTTATCCACCAACGAGACTCGAGGTACGAGCTCTATGATAGGTGGCAGATATCAGATAGGTAATCTTACACCGTCCACATATCAGGTCGAAGTATCCTTTGTAGGATATAGGTCTACAGTGATAGAGTCCCTTCAAATCCAACTAGGCAAGGAGACAGAACACGACGTGACTTTGTTAGAAAGTTCTATTGACCTAGAAGAGATTACCATCAGTTCATCAAGGATAAATGCTGCAGGCAACGAATATTCTATTGGAGATAAACTCATAGATGTCACTCCTGTTATCTATAGAAGCATCCAAGAGCTCTCTAGATCCAACCCAGAAAATAATCTTAACTCATTTGGAGGAGCCAGTCATAGGTTTAACAATCTCAATATAGACGGTGTAGCTACTAATGACATCATCGGATTTCAAGAACCCGCTAGTGGCGCTGCTGGATCTCAAGCCAATGGTACGCCCGGGAGTTTATCAAAAACTCAACCTATCGGATTTGGGGCCATCAAAGAACTATCACTAAAACTTACACCTTTCGATGCTAGTATAGGCAACTTCAATGGAGCCAACATCGACATCATCACAAAGAATGGTACAAACTCATTTGAGCACAGTCTTTTCTTTGTGGGAAATAATAATAGTACGATAGGGAGTAAAATCGCGGGGACAGAGTTTCCAACGGAAAGTTTCTCAGATTATCAAGCAGGGTTTAGCTCAGGTGGACCGATTAAGAAGGACAAGCTCTTTTACTTTACCAATGTAGAATTTGCTCAAGCTATAACTCCACTAGGTAATGCACCAGGGTCTGAAACTTCTGAAATCTCCTTGGAGGATGTTGAGGCAGTCAGAGATCACCTGATCGAAAACTTCGATTACGATCCAGGTAGTTTTCAAACCGCAGATGTAGAAGTTCAGAGTACCAAGGTTTTTGCTCGACTAGACTATATCATCAATGACAAGCATAAGCTAACACTTCGCAATAACTATGTTACTTCCTTCTCAGATAACCTAGAGTGGAGCACTAACATCTTCAACTTCGGCAATCAAGGATTTAGACATAGTAGTACCGCTAATAGCACCGTACTAGAACTAAAGACTAACCTTTCTCACGTCTTTAATAAGCTTAATATCAGCTATAACCAGGTAACTGAAGGGAGGACTTTTGACGGAGAGCTATTCCCACACATCCAGATTGCTACTTCTTCGGCATCTAGGATATTTGCTGGGACCTATCGTGAGGCCTCTGTCTTTAACACGGCCTTCAAGACTTTTCAGATAACTGATAAGCTATCTTACATCAAGGACGATCATTCATTAACTGCCGGAATCCTCTTTCAACTCAACGATGTAGACTACGGCTTTTTATCCGCCTGGAATGGTAGATGGGAGTACTCATCACTAGATAATTTTCTAAACAATCGTCCGTCAAGAGTAAGAGGTGTATATAATGTAGTCGCAGAAAACAACAACTTCGACTTTGTCCAGAACAACCCTTCTGCCACTATCGGAGTAGCGGAAGCAGCACTATATCTGCAAGACAAGTGGAGCGTCAGCCCACAGTTTAGTCTGACCTATGGCTTGAGATTTGATGCCCAATATCTTACTCAGGAACTACCTGTAAGTGATCTCATATCAGGATCACCAGACTTTAATCGATTTACAAACGAGCTTAATAATAATATCCAAATCAACCCAAGGCTGAGCTTTGAATATGAGATACCAGAATCCAATATTACACTTAGTGGAGGTACTGGACTTTTCTCTGGCAAACTACCCTATCTGTGGTTTGCCTACTTCGAGTATATCTCTGGGACAGAATACTTCAACATAGATATTAGACCTGACGGAGAGCTTCCCCTTGCCGAGTCACTCAACGATCTTATAGCAGTCCAGCCTGGTCTGACAGAGATCAATGTCTTAGATCCAGACTTTAGATTTCCACGAGATTGGAAGTCCAACATTGGCATCAACTGGACGGTCGATCAGGATTGGAAATTATCGCTTGACTTCAGCTATACTGATGTTCAACAAGGGCTACTCTTTCAAACACTCAATAGAGCTCCATCTTTATCAAGATTTGAAGGTGCTGATGACCGATTATTCTTCGATCAGTCTGGAAGTGAAGCTAAGATAAATGAGTCCTTTACTAATGTATTTGGTCTTACGAGTACCGACCGTGGATTTAGATATAATGCCACTGTGGGCGCAACACGAGCTACGGATAATTTTTATACCTCTATAGGATATAGCTATGGCTTGAGTAAAGATATCAGCAGCACCGTGAGAAGTAGTCCAGCGGCTAACTTTGAGTGGAATCAAGCCTTATTCGGAAATGACCCTGAACTTTCATTTTCTAACTACGACCTCAGACATAAGGTCAATATCGTGCAGTCTGCGCGATGGCATGTCGGCAAACACTCGCTTGCTGTATCAGCTCTTTATAACGGTAGATCTGGTAGTCCTTATAGCTTGGTATATCAAGGAGATCTTAATCGGGATGGATCCTCTAGAAATGACTTGGTTTATATACCCCGAGATGCATCTGAGATCCAACTAGTTGCTATAACGAATAGTCAGGGTGTCACTGTTTCTCCAGAAGAGCAATGGTCTCAACTAGATGAGTACATCAGCAGTATCGGATATCTGGATGATAATCGCGGTGATTATGCAGAAAGGAATGGCGGTACGACGCCTTGGAACCACAGCCTTGATATGAAACTTGAGCTTCAGATAGGCAGTGCCTCTAAGAGAAAAGTTACACTTACCGCTGATATCTTCAATGTCCTTAATCTGATCAGCTCAAACTTAGGAAAACAGTACTTCGTACCTAATGTCGTGAACTCTAGCTTTAGCTTACTCTCCTTTGAAGGAATAGATGGACGTACGCCACAATTTTCTTTTGACATCCCTCTCGAACAGCGACCTTGGATAGTAGATACCTTTAACTCAAGGTGGCGGCTACAGCTTGGAGCTAAGGTTGATTTTTAAGTGAAGAAAGTCCCTTAGCCATTCTCTACTGATTGGCCAGACTCAGCCTTAACAAGTCTTAACTATCTTTTTTGAATTCATTTGAGTACAAATGATAAAGTTCATCGTCTTAATAGCAAAACGTAGAAGCATGAAGCGATTAAGAAAAACAATAGGTCTGTTGATGTTAGGTTTGCTACTTACCAATGTACAAGGCCTAATAGCGCAGGATACGATAACAACAGAAGAGAAAAAAGAGCTCAGGAAAACAGAACGGGCAGCACAAAAGGCACAGATCGATGCCATGAGAGCTGAGATAGATAATATCAAGGCTAATGCGACCTTATCAGAAGAAGAAAAAGGAGATCTCATAAAAGCGAAAAGAGAAGAAATCCGCGGACTTAGAGGTAACAGAAAAAAAGGAAAAAGAGGTCGAGGACATAAAGAGGCTAATGAAGAAGTAAGAGCTCAAATTAAATCCATAAAAGAGGATGCCAACCTTAGCGAGGAAGAGAAAAAAGCTCAGATTAAGGCTATCAGAGAGGAGGCACGTCCCAATCGTGCTGAATCTTCTGGAAGAAAGGGAAAAAAAGGAAAAGGCATAAAAAAAGCAGAACGTGCAGCTAAAAAAGGAAACTTAGATAAAGCACAAATAGATCGAGCTATGAAAGGGCTCGAAAGAGCGGAGAAATCTCTTTCTAAGCAATATGATAAAGGTAAGATCTCAGAAGAAGTATATAACACACGCTTAGCGAAGATCAATGAAGTCAGAGCTAAGCTCATCCCATAAAACCGCAAATTCCTATTAAGCCGATTAAAGGTCATCGATAACTCGATGACCTTTTTTATTTGTCCCATATCACAACTTTCGGGTCAAGAGATGAATTTGCTACATTGCTTACTGAACTATGGCAAAGCTCGTCATCAGATATGCTCTTTTCATAGCAGTACTTCTGCTAGTAAGCCGGTGGTTGGACTATAGCCTCTTTGCGAGGATTTTGTCTTTCGAAGTATATGTGGGGATTCTTGCATTGATCTTTACTGGGTTCGGTATATGGATGGGGCTGCGCATCACTAACCCATCACAAAACGCCTCTACAGATACCTCACCTCAGGCTGATGACTTCAGTATCAATGAGTCTACTCTTGCAGCTACAGGCATCAGCCCCCGTGAGTATGAGGTACTCTTGAAAATCGCAGAAGGACAATCTAACCAAGAGATCGCAGAGAGCTTATATATCTCACTCAGTACAGTGAAGTCTCATGTTTCTAACATCTATGAGAAACTACAAGTCAAACGCAGGGTCCAAGCCATACAGATCGGTAAAGAAAAGGGACTTCTACCATAGCTTACATAACTCATTGATAGTCAGAGTCGTACTAAAGTATGATTCTTCATGATTCAGCCTAAAGTATGATTGGTGCATGGTAGGGTTGATCTACATTTACGAGAGTGAATAAAACAACTAACGACATGAAAAAAATAGTGCTGACTTTCGGATCGATCGCGGGTATCGTCTGTGTGGCGTTATTCTATGCTAAGATGCCTTTGGATGGCAAGTTCGACTTTGAGAATCACACACAGCTGTATGGTTATATGTCTATGGCCATCGCCCTTTCTGTGATCTTCTTTGCAGTCAGACAGTATCGCGACAAGTACAACAATGGATCTATAAAATTTGGGAAGGCATTTTTGATAGGCATGCTTATCACGCTTGTCACAGCCGTCTTTTATGTAATTGCTTGGGAGATCTACTTTAGTCAACATGGCAATGCCTTTGTCGATCAATATCTCACTTGGCAACAAGAGCAGTATGCTAACTCCGGAATGACCACCACTGAGATCCAATCCAAGATGACTGAGAGCACTCAGATGTTCGAATCCTACAGAGATAATGCACCAGTAAGGATAGGATTCACCACTATGGAGATCTTGCCTGTGGGACTGATCATGTCATTACTCTCTTCTATTCTCTTTGGTTTAGTATGGAAGAAAAAAGATTAGGTCGAAACTGTGGGTGGCACATAGAAAAGAGGAGTCTACCTTTATATATAAATTTTAACAATATTTAACAATCTGGAGATAAACACCTTGCACGCAAGGGCGTTATACATACAAGAAAATGATATAGTAACCAATCGATTTCTTTAAGACCAATAGAGAGAACCTAATTTTTGAAAGGCCATCCGATGACGGATGGCCTTTTTGTTTTTTACTGAACGTATTGTTGGGGGTAGATTAGAAGTCCAATCTACTTAGAGGAACATTGAATCAATCATCCTTCAACCTCACTCAACAACTGCTCAACTGCTCTTTGCAATTGTGGGTCCTGTCCCTTTGCCTTACTATCTGGAAGATTAAATACTTCTATATCTGGTACAGCAGGACCATGCTCCATATTCTTATTCGTACTTTTTACATACCAGGCTCTGAACGGCATCCTTACAAACTTTCCATTTAGTAATCCTGCTCCACCTGTAGAAATAACGGCTCCAAAAGTTGGTCTACCTACAAGCGTGCCATGACCTAAGCTCTGATACGCATGAGAGAAGATTTCTGCGTTAGAATAACTATTCTCATTGCACAAGGCTATGCTTGGTTTGGTCCAACTCGATAGTGGCAGACGCTCACCAAATGGATAGGTATTTCTAAAGTCATCTTTTTCATTTTCTAAACTCTTTGCTGCACCTCGGGGGATCGTAAAAGAATGCTGGCGGACATTGAGCACGGCCATGAGCATGTCTGTGGTCCAGCCTCCGCCATTAAATCTTACATCTATGACGATTCCTTCTTTACCAAGCCCGCTGGCTGTAAGCTCGCGTTCAAATCTTTCGAAACTCTGCCAATTCATGCCTCGGATGTGGATATAGCCAAGTTTGCCATTAGAATACTCTTCTGTTAGCCTCTTTCTTTCTTTGACCCAAGCCTCATAGTTTTCTACATTGATAGAGTTAGTTGGTCGGATGATTACTTCCTTTAGAGCTCCTGTGCTACTTCTTACATTGAGCAAGACACGTTCGTTGGCTAGATCTTCAAGTAGACTGTAGAAGTTGGTGGTATTGGTGATCAGTGTACCATTGACAGCAGTGATGATGTCTCCAACTTCTAGTCTGCTATTGGATCTATCGGCCGGAGTACCACTAATGACAGATAATACCTCTACTCCATTATTCACGGGTTTGATATCGACACCAAGCAAGCCAGTCCTTTCTGATTGTGTTTCCTCTCGTCCGCGACCTCTGATGCCCATGTGGCTGGCATTGAGCTGGCCAAGCATCTCATTAAATTGATTATGGAAGTCTTGATCTGTAGTGGCATTGATACAGCGAGCTTTATAAACTGTTTTTAACTCATTCCAATCTTGTCCATGAAACTCGGGATCATAAAAACCATCTCTCAATCTCCTCCAAGCTTCTTCAAATACCTGGGTTCGTTCTTGCTGATGATCGATATCCATCTTTACTTTAAAAGGTTGGCCTTCCTGTTTTTTAGCTGAAGGATTGATACTCACGAGTGTACCTCCTCTTTTAAGCGAATAGATGCGATCTCCTTTTTTATTGAGTCTTGGAGCATTGATGTCCAGATTAGAAAATAAGGTCTTCGCATCTTCACCATCCCAATTAATAGACATATAGGCTGGATCTCCTGGAGATCCTTGGCGGCCACCTCCATTAGTTGAGAAATAAAAAGTCTCACCATCCTTGGAGATCGACAGATCGCCTTCGTTACCAGCTATCCGAGTTACTTGCATGATGCGCTCGTATATATCATCGAAGTCTATCTCGACTGGTTGCACTGCATCTTTATCTTTCTTTTTGTCTTTGTCTTTGTCTTTGCCTTTCATCTCTGACTCTTTCTCATCGTCATCTTCTTCCCAGTCTCTTTGTGTTTTTTCCCAATCAGACTTTTTTAACCAGACAAACCAGACATCTGAGTCTCCATTATTTCTGATAGAGATAAATCCAAGCTTACTTCCATCGGGGCTCCAAACTGGACTTCTATCTGTACGTGGATGTAGACTTACATTTACTGGATCGGAGGATCCATCTGCTCGGTGTATGTAGATTTCTTCATTGAAGTTGAGATCGCTTAGGGCGTAGGCCAACCACTTGCTATCCGGACTCCACGCAATCCCGCCTGGTATATCCCAGCCATCCTGGAGGACTCTTTCGTTAGAGATGTTGCCCAGTGTATCGAGGCTTACGACTACTAGTTCTCCACGCCCTCTTCGATAGGCCAACTGTGTTCTATCTGGAGAAACAACCAAGGCCTCTTCTTCTGCCTCATGGCTTGTGAGTTGCTCCACCGTAAACTGAAAAGACTTGTATAGACTTGTGGAGGGATCTTTAGCTGTCAGCTTATAGAGATCAAACTGCCCACCTCTATCTGAGGAAAAGATGATGGTGGACTCACTGACCCAGACAGCATCTTTATCCCTGTATGGATGGTTAGTGAGTTGAACAGCTCGGTCCTTTTCTTTATCATTTTCTTTGAGAAAGAGTTCTCCGCGCACTTCGAGTAATACATGATCTTCACTAGGTGACAAGGCATAATTAGATGCCCCGCGAGACAATGTCTCATGCTCTATGGGATCGAATCGGTCATCGGCAGTCACTTTTATATCTATCCCTTCTGCATCTTCCAGATTATCAAGTGATGCTCTTTTTAGCTCGCCTCCTTTTATGAATACGACAGTCGACTCATCGGCACTCACATCGAAGTAGGTGATGCCTTCATCGCTGTAAGTTGTAAGAGCCTGGAGATTACCCTCCTTATTTATTATAGTAAGGTTATATCTACCCGACCTTGCGCTCAAAAAGTAGATATTATCTCCTTCAGTATCAGGTAGGATATCTTGGCCTTCATGGGTGGTGAGTTGGGTATACTGATCAGAGGTAGCGCTATACTTCCAGATATCTCTATTAGCCGGTCCGACATAGGCTTCTCTGGCCACACGACAGGTGCCTCGTACAAACACTATGTCTTGAGAGTTTTTCATAGGTGCTGGACTCAACACGACAGCATCTATCATCCGATATGGTGTTCCTCCTGCTATAGATACCTGATGCACCTCAGACTCTCGCTCGATCTGCTGAAATCCTCTGCGGCTCATAAAACTGACCTCAGTATCTGATATCCATCTTGGGTGGGTATCATTAGCCGAGTGATAGGTAAGTCGCTTGATCGCGCCTGTGCTTACATCTGTAACGAAGATGTCATTATTACCCCAGCGGTTACCTTGAAATACGAGTTTCGTCCCGTCAGGACTCCAATGCGGATGAGATTCATATGACTCATGGATAGTGAGTCTTCTTGCAAAATCATCATTTACGGAAGTGATCCAAATATCGCCTTGATAAGAAAATGCTATCTGTGATCCATCAGGACTAACAGATGGAGTAATCACTAAAGGCGCAGCGCTCATAGCCGTATGAGCAAGTAGAAATAGTATGGAATATAAAAGTCTCATCTTCATATACTTGTGAGTAGGAAAGATAGACTTTTTGGCTCCGACTACGTGTACAACCTAGCCAAAGTTAAGGGTCTCAGTAGCAAGAAGACCTCCATAGACCAATGCGATCTCGCGATCTTTACCAATCGGCTTATACTCTTCGGACGTCGAAAAAGCAACAAACGCCTCTTTAGACGGCCAAGACACCACTAGGATACGATCTGGCTGATCTTCTTGGTCACCGATAAGTGTGTAGTTCACCTTGCCTGCCCAGATCACATTGCCACCATACTTGAGCATCAAGGGGTGCACCTGGCGTCCATACCGATTATAGGCTTCTTCGCCGCTCATCTCATCACCTTCTGCTCTGTCTCTAAACTTGAGGATATTAAGCATTACAAGCGGAGTTTCTGATGGATAGTTCTGCATGAAGTCCATGAAAGACTCCTTAGTGGCCATTACTTGATTAGTAAGATTCATAGCGATGAGTTATATATCAATCGTAACCTATTACTACGGATTTAGTTCTGACTCTGGAGAATAATATTAGCGGAGAACAGCTAGTACCCGGAGCGGGTGCATATCAAAAGTTGTATCACAAACTTAAGAAATCAGATCTGATGAGCTGAGGTAGAAATTAGTGTGTCGCAAGGGAAATAAATAATTGATAATAAACTTCAGTTGCCGTAGCGCAATGGGAGTCCAGAATTTTCAGAGCCACTTTTTATATACTTCTTTAGCAACTAAATGATCATCTCCTTGTCGTTGATTTGCTTGCTCTATTCCCGTCATTATTGAGGAGGTCAGTTCTGGGATAATCTTAATTGATCTATCTAGAATCCACTGCACTTCTTTTAAGATACTCTCATCATCCAATGCCTAGAGCTTCTGCGCTAATTCTATTTTTCTTGTCTCTAGCGTCATATCAGTACTGCTATTATGTAAAAATATATCAATATGACCTGCCGAGCTATGGTTTCTTCAACTCGATATATAAGATGTGTTCGTCGGCTTGAAAGCAAAAGACCCCGTAATTACATTGTGTCTAGGGCAGTATCATTTAGTACTAAAAAATAGACTTAAAGACCATATCAGTCTTGCTAGAGGCGACTTATAAAGTAGATGGGCCTTCAGGTATGATTGAAAATTTAGTTGGATCAAAAGGAACATCTGGGACAAGTTGTCCGCATGATAGGCACCTATCTTCTCTATCACATTTTCCACTTCGTGATACATATCGAAGTGAAATACATCGGTTACTAATACATCTTTTTACCAAGCAAATTCTCGGAAATTTCAATGTATCAAAATGATCGATATAGTCCTGTACCCTTTTACCGATCCCTGCTAACACTTCTAGGTCATTTGTAGAACGATTCAGCAATTTGACGCTATAGTTCGAGTCATCATGTACATAAATATATCCAGTTAATACATCATCAGTTTTTAGATTCTTGATATCCTCAATCTTCACAATCCTCTTTGACCCTAATTGAACAATGTCTTTACTATCACTTTGATTAAAGTTTGAATAGGCTTCAAAGTCATCAGGAAAACTAAAAGAACTTCCTACAAGAACTTCGCCTATCTCCTTGTAGGCTTGAGTCACCTTTATGACTTCATAAGGGATTGGTTTGGCTGGAGTTCTACAAGAAAAATTAGTCGATACGATTATAAAGGCAAGTAATACTTTAGTATTCATTTCTTTTTAGCGTTGTTCATAGTCGACATTACAACTAATTTTCAAATTACTGTTTACCTACAATGGTATATTGATAAAAATGGCTAGTTTTTGCTAGATGATTTCATAAAGTTCTTAAACCTTGATGGGGAAAAGTGTCTCGTTGAATTGATTTGTTATTCAGTTTCGGGATCAACTTCTTCGAATTCCTTGAAATATAATGAAATATCATTGTTCTTAAAGTATCTGATTAAGCCCTCTAACATGATTCCAGGATGGACATAGTAGAGCTTAGTTGCACATAGTCGTCAATCATTTTTTCCAGTTCCGCTTCAATCCTGAAAGACTTGTCTAGTGGTGACCAAAACAGGGTTGTTCCGATTAGTTGTTTGGCTTTGAGGAATTGTTCCATGACACAAAGAAGACTCAATAATCGGCGTTCAATCAAGTTTAGAGAGAAATTGCAAAAAAGTGTGTTAACATCTACAATTTTGTCGAGTTAAAAATATAGATTCTTAATCTTTAAGCCCTTTAACCACCTGGCTTATCTAATAATTGATTACATTCAGTAAATTAAAAATCGTTATGGCAATCAATCTATTGTTTTTGTTGATCATAGCTACTTCGATGTCTCTCGATACTAAGAGCCAAGACTGTGATCATTTGGATTACCCTGCGTTAATTGCATTCAAAGGTGCTCTAACAAACCCGGATAATCCTAGTGCATTTATGGACTGGGAAGGATGTGACCCATGTGGAATAATCAATGGAATGCCTTGGAATGGCATTATATGCAAGGGGAATAGAGTAACCCAAATAAGACTTAATAACTCTAATCTGGATGGTAGTTTTCCTGATTTGTCAGACACCGGAGGATTAGAGCAACTATTAGTATTAATGCTATTAGGTAACGACAATATATCAGATATCCACAACATAGGAGCTCTGACAAAATTGATTCATTTGCAACTGGGAAATTCTAACATATATGAAAGATTCCCCGAGTCCTTTTGCGATCTTACTTCACTGACATATCTTAATCTGTCATTCAACGATATGCATGACACTTTACCAAGCTGTATAACTCAACTCGAGAGCTTGACCCATTTTAGCGTCAATGGCAACAATTTTCAAGGGGCGTTACCTGAATTTGGTGGTACTGATCTTAAGTGGATGAGTTTTTATGCCAACGATTTTGAAGGCCCAATTCCTGGCTCTTATGGCGATCAAGATCCAGATATTCTTTATCTCAATGACAATAATCTAGATCTTCCTTATGACTCTAATCTCGCCAGTCTTTGCCCTAAATTTGGAAATGAAAATATTAGCGATGAAAATGATCTGATGTCTTCAATGCCTTGGGAAGAATTCTGTGATGGGGTATGCAACGTTGAGTTGGAAAAAGATTGCGATGTAATTCTAATGCGAACATCAGGTGATATTTGCTATAGAATCGAGTTAGATGAAATGACGAATGAGTTGACCTATGAAATTGTTCCTTGCCAATGAGGTTATAACTTATACGAAGTGATAGATCTATGTAGAGCCGATCAATCATTTATAGGGAGGGGGGTGATGTGATGGCAGTTTGGATTGTTGTTTTGGCTAATAGGACTGAGAGAAGTTGGGAGGTGTTATTGATTGGTAATGATGTCATCATTTTTGAATGGAATGTTCGCCTTAAGACATAATGAGTCAAGATAATCGGCACTTTTCCGTATTCTATATTTTGAAATCTGTACTAATTCGAGAGCGGCAACATATGGATCGAATATGGCTAAATTTAATGCTAATCCTTTGGATGCTACAGATGGATATACGATTCCACCAGCCTCACCTGTCGAAATAATGCGGTCTATCATTTCAGAAGAAACCTTGTATTTATATTTGTCGTTCTTATTGTAGTCCTTAGCCATTAGGCTCGATAGCCTGTTATTAATCTCCAAAACATAAGAATCATCCCCATGCTTTTTATTACAGTCTTCGACAAATTGTAACCTATATTGTTTAATGTAATCTGATTCGCGCGGATGCACATAATTCAAAAATGCCACTACCGGAAAATCTTTCTTGATTTGCCAGCAGGTAACGTATGAGAAACCTTCTCTAATTATTTCTGACTGTATTTGGTATGACTCTTCAAGAGCGGTCAGGATACAATCTCTTTGATACTCATGCCGGTAATCTGGCAATGTACATCCATAAAAAACACTTTGTCTAGGAAGGTTTGCTCTTCCTCTCTTGATTTTTTTAAATTCTTTAGGATCTCTAATATTTGAGAGTTCAGAGACTTCTAATGGGGTCCAATCTATTGGTTTTGTTCGAGCTCTGTAAACATAACTCTCCTTTACAGCAAATGATACAGCCATATGAAACCTACCTAATTCTCGAATGTTCCTTCTTATATCAGTTAGTTTCATCGAGTCTTTCAATGATTCAACTATTTTTAGTTTCTCTTCCATTATTTATGTATCGATCTTCTTAATCTAAACAAATTCGCGTTAGAGTACTCTGATTTGTTTATTTAGTCTCACATCCTAGAACTCGTATTTCAGAGTGCTCTACCACTAGAGAAGATCGATATATAATCTCACAGCAAGCTTAGGAGAGGCTTTCGACAAGGATTAGCTAGTAACTGAGAAAAGAAAATTCTGATTATTCAAGAGGGCTCTATGAAGCTGTTAATCATCTAGTTTTGCTGATAAATCTTTGTATAAGAGCCTCAAGACTTTGATGCGGTTCTTTCGCCTAATAGGGCTCATAGCCTTCTTCCTCACATCCACAATTAATAACAGACTCTATAGTAATTTCTGATCCCTTCACCGCCTCAATTAACTCTTCAAGATTATCTACATGATCAATTGTGCATAGATCGTGGCCTTGGGGGAGATCAACACAACTAATATCATAACCCGGCAGGGGAGTACAATCAGAATAATGGATTACTATCTGCCTTCCATCAGCAGTGGTTGCATTGCAGATCTTTGTGCCACAATTTGAACAAGTGATAGGAGTCAACACTTTTTCAGTATTGTCGTTTGAATCATCACAATTCGTCACTATTCCGTCACTCATTAGCTTAATTTTATAACGTAATTATCTATAAATCAATAGATTAGAAATAACCATATAGTACCCGGAGCGGGACTTGAACCCGCACGGCCGCGAAGCCACTGGATTTTAAGTCCAGCGTGTCTACCAATTCCACCACCCGGGCAGGATGATGATTTCTTCAAAAGAAGAACATCCAAAAAAAAAGCCCAAGACTGGGCTTCTTCTTTTTTTGTGGAGCGAATGACGAGATTCGAACTCGCGACCCCGACCTTGGCAAGGTCGTGCTCTACCAGCTGAGCTACATTCGCATACTTCTCCGCTCTTTAGCGGACCGCAAATATATACTAATTCGTTTTTTCGGAGCAAGTGATACTAGGGTATAAGATATATTATTAAAAATCATACAGCTGAAGTCGCCAATTCTGGTCAAAGGGATTGCCTGATTCTCATTAACTTCACTACATATGGCTGATTTTGCGAAAGCACTGCTGGTTTTATTACCCTCTTTTTTCTTGATGATCATCATCGAGGCGCTTTATGCTAAGTATAAGGGGAGGTTTAACTTTAGATCTATGGATGTCATCTCTAGCCTGAGCTCAGGGATGACTAATGCCTTAAAGAGCATACTGGGACTAACTATCGTCATAGTCGGCTACAAGTGGATGCACAGTCATCTGGCTGTCTTTGAGCATGAAAAGAGTATTGTCCTCTTCATAAGTGCATTTGTCGCTCTAGACTTTGCCACCTACTGGTATCACCGCTTGGCACATAGCGTCAATATCTTTTGGAACCGCCATGTCATCCATCACTCCGGTGAAGACTTTAATACTGCTACCGCCCTAAGGCAAAGCATATCAAAGTTTGTCAATGTCAGCGTCTTCTTCCTACTCCCCGCCGCTATCGTGGGCATCCCACCTCAGGTCATAGCCATCATCACGCCACTCCACCTCTTCGTGCAAGTATGGTATCATACCGAGCATATCGGTAAGTTAGGATGGCTGGAGTATATCATAGTGACACCATCTCAGCATAGGGTACATCACGCTATCAATCCCATCTATATCGATAAAAACTTGTCACCTGTCTTTTGTGTCTGGGACAGAGCATTTGGGACATTTCAAGAAGAGTTAGATGAGGAACCATGTGTATATGGCGTCACGAGACAAGTCAATACTTGGAATCCCATCCTCATCAATCTTGATCACATCTGGCTCCTCATAAAGGATGCTTGGTATGCAAGCAGCTGGTACGACAAACTCAGGATCTGGTTTATGCCTACAGGATGGAGACCGGCAGATGTCAAAGCACGTTATCCTATAAGCTCCGCTAGTTCAGGCACTTTTAAAAAGTACAGAACGAATCCATCTAGAAATCTACAGATATGGAGTTGGGTACAACTGGGAGTCCTGATATCCATGGTCTTTCATATCCTTATCACTTTCGTAAATATCGGCTTTCCGATGCTCTTTTATTATGGAGCATTCCTCTATCTGATGGTATATAGTTATACGACCTTGATGGACCTCAGCAAGTATGCTCTGTGGTTAGAGACATGCAAATCCATGATTGCCATCGGCATCATCGCCTATACTGGAAGTTGGTTCGGATTGGAGAAAGTACTTCCATTTGGCCATATCCTTGTGCTCATCTATATGGTGATCTCGGTGATAGTTGTGGCTTATTTCACTAGAAATGAAGTCGCAGATCGACAACTCAATGTGTCCTTAAATTAACCGACTTGTCTTCCTTAGGTCCAAAAATTGAGCATATAGCCACGACAAACTCATCCGATCACACTACCTTATACTCAGGATATGACTCATGTACCATACATAGTTTAACCCTTCACTTTCGTAAATAAATCTCACGTTTTGACTTTTTATTACCGCAGTGTTCTCCTCATCTCTATCCTACTGCTAGTCTGTCTACAGGCCAGCAGCCAACGAACGATCTCAGGGATCGTAAGAAGTCTAGAAAATCAGGAGAGACTACCATTTGCAGATGTTGTTATAAAAGGTACTAATAAGGGAGTGTCCACTAATGTAGATGGCTACTTTTCGCTCATTGGAGTGCCAGAAGACTCTTTAACTATAGAAGTATTCTATGTGGGTTATCAATCCTTAGATATTCCAATAAAGGCAGGAGCTGAGGATATCAGTAATCTAACGGTCAACCTCACCTCAGGAATCGTATTAGATGAACTTGTCATCAAGGCCAACTCATTCAAAGTGATGAATTCTTCTGATAAGATCAGCACCATACAAGTATCTCCTAAGCAACTCGCTCTTCTTCCTAATGTAGGTGAAGTAGATATATTCAGATCACTTCAGCTATTACCTGGTGTGAGTGGTAGTAATGAGAGTTCATCGGGACTTTTTGTAAGAGGAGGTACACCAGACCAAAATCTTGTTTTACTAGATGGTCTTACAGTTTATAATGTAGATCACTTTTTTGGATTCTTCTCCGCTTTTAATGCTGATGCTATCAAGGATGTACAATTATACAAAGGAGCCTTTCCTGCAAAATTTGGAGGTCGACTATCCAGCGTAGTTGACTTGACTGGAAAAACTGGTGACCCTAATAATTTTCATGGTAGCCTTGGTCTCAACTTGCTCAATGCTCGAGCTAGTGCTCAGATACCACTATTCGGTAAAGGGTCATTACTAATCAGCGGCCGTAGATCATATACAGACATCATCAGAAGTGGAGTTTTTAACTCCATATTTGGGGTCTTCTCTCAGACTGAGAATATCCCAGATATAGATGGGCTCGAAGTAAATACAGTCCAGCCCGACTTTTACTTCTTTGACTTCAACAGTAAGCTGAGTTTCAATCCAACTGATAAAGATGTCATCGCTATATCTTACTATCAAGGAGCCGACCATCTCGATGAGACGAATGATATCAGCCTAGAGAGAGGAGATCCTGCTAATCTCTTAATAGAATTAGACGTCGATGAAACAACAGACTGGGGTAATCGTGGCATCAGTGGAAAGTGGTCTCGACAATGGAATCCTAAATGGTATTCTAATCTTCTTCTAACCTCTTCTAATTACTTCAGTGATTATAATCGAGATGTTGATATCCAAGCCACACTCATACAACAAGACTCAGTAGTCTTTAATCAAAACATCAGCACCTTAGAGGACAACGAAGTTAGGGATATAACATTCAGACTAGACAACGAATTACAAATCACATCAGATCACAAATTAGAATTTGGAGCGCTAGTGACACGTGCCGAAGTAGACTATAGATTCACAAGAGATGATACGCTTACCATCTTGGATATCGCGCAACAGGCTACTTACTCAGCAGGATATATATCTGACACATGGGAACCCTCTGATCGCTTTATGATCAATGCAGGCATCAGAGGAACTCACTACGATGTAACTGATGAATTATATTGGGCTCCACGAGTATCTGCCTCATTCAAACTAACAGATAGGATCAAACTAAAAGGTGCCTTTGGTCGTCACTTCCAATTTGTTAATAGAATAGTAAATGAAAACGTCACAGAAGGATCTCGGGACTTCTGGTTACTAGCCGATGATGATTTGGTGGAGGTCAGTAGTGCAGATCACTTTATAGCAGGTGCATCTTACGAGACAGAGGACTTTTTGTTTGATGTCGAGGCTTATAGAAAGAACTACTCTAATCTTGCAGAGTTCTCTTTGAGATTTCAAAGAGAAGATATTAATAGAAGCCAGCTCTTCTTCTTAGGAGATGGATTTGCTGAAGGGGTTGAGTTCTTGTTGCAAAAAAAACGTGGTGCGTACACAGGATGGATCAGTTATACAATAGCTAGAGTGCGCAATACTTTTGAAGGTCTCAATAACGGATTTGAATTTTCTGCCCTTCATGATCAGCGTCATGAGTTTAAGACGGTACACTCTTATGAGATAGATAACTGGAGGCTTGCTGCAACTTTTCTATTTGCTAGTAGCAAACCATTCACGGAGCCATCTGGGCAGTATTCTATCGACCTCTTAGATGGACGAGCACTGAGTTTTATAGGAGTAGGTCCAAAAAATGGATCAAGACTACCAGCATATCATCGTCTAGATCTATCAGCGCACTATCTACATAAAGTCGGCCCTTATGAAATCGACTTTGGCCTGTCGATCTTTAATCTCTATGACAGAAGTAATGTGTGGTATAGAGAGTATGACTTTTCTAATAACCCTCCAGTGATCACAGAGATACAATA
>CAYYBR010000005.1:0-39484 GCA_964470035.1 uncultured Saprospiraceae bacterium | reverse complement strand
ATCACATAGACACCTAGAAAAACTTTTATCCAATTCAGCTCTACTTTATAGGTATTAGAGAAGTAGGATACGACTCTCTTCCTATAGGTCACGAAAAGTTGCACTGTGAATGCTCCATATAAAAGCTGAGAAGAATAGGTAAGGAAGACCTGTATGGCATTTACGTAAGTGTCATCAAAAGCTGCCTTCCATCCTACGGCATAACCTTGGTTCCAATCATCTTGCTGCATGTCATGAAGGATCAAAACCATCTTATAGGTGAAGTAAGTCAAGACCGGGGCAAAGTGCCAAAGGTCCTTTTTAGTTAATCTGAAGGGAGTACGAATCGTCGTACGAACATAAAGGTAGATCAGTGGCCCAAGCGCTAATCCAATCGGCCACAAGTAATAGTTGATCTTGGTATTCTTAAAGGTATCATACCACCCCATAAAGCCTACCGTATAGGTTGTACGCTCATAGATCATCAAGAGCAGTAAAAGCACCAGCAAGAGGTCAGCATCTTTCTTCTTACTTAGATATCTTCCTAGGAGAAGGATGGCAAAAACCATCCCCAGGATCATCGTGATCAGAAGAGGTGTACTATATATGTTGAACTGTGGAAACAAGTAACTCTTTTATATCTCTTACGAAGCTACCATATCCGCTCTAACTCTGTGAAGCTACCTCTCACATAATATCGTCCAGTCTCACCGATTAAGTCAATATTAGTATAAGGTTCTCGGGCAAAGAAGATATCCGTCATCACTACGCGGCCTCCATCGATGAAGACTTCTACAGAAGACTGGTCCATATATATCACCATATCAATTATCTTCTTATCGATCTTGGCTGGAGCCGTATGTCGAGCTGCAAAGACCTTACTGAAGTCTGACTTGCCACTATTTCTGCGATCTATGAAGTACTCTTGACCGATAGGACTATAACCTATGTCGATGTACTCGCCATGATCATTAGAAAATCTCATTACTAACTCATCATCGTCCGACATTCTAAAGCGTGGACTAAATCGATAGGTACCTATATCACTCTTATCTATTAGTACTAAATCACCGCGCGCTTCCTCAGGCGGCATAAGGCCCAGAGTAGTTCTGCTCTCTAGAGATTCTAATTCTTTTACAGGATTCGATCTTAATTCATAGGATCCTTCAGGTGCTTTATGAAGTGTAATCTCACGTGGTAGTGTCATTGCACTTCGCCACCTGTCTGTTGGTACTTTCTGCGCATACTGCCAGTTACTCATCCAACCCAAAGCCAGTGTTCGAGGGTCGTTCGTTTTTTCTTTTGACCAAGTAACCATCGCATAGTTATCAGTACCATAATCCATCCAGCGCTGCTTACTAGGATCCCCTATGAACTTTTCTCCATCGAAGTCACCGATGAAGTAACTCGTAGCGGTACCACCATTAGGTGCTTGTTTTTGTATACTAGTGATCAGCACCCACTTTTGCTCATCGCTTCCTTCCACATTCATAGGAAATAAGTCAGGGCATTCCCAAAGTCGAGTATCTCCTTTGATTCCAAACTCAGATGCGAACTCCCAGCTCTTTAAATCTGGCGAAGTATAGATCATCGCCTTATCATAAGCCGCAAATATCATGATCCACTGCTGGCTCTCATCATGCCAGATGACCTTCGGATCACGAAAGTCTTTGATACCAGGATTGGGCACCACAGGATTGCGGTCATACTTTGTAAAAGTCCTGCCTTTATCCAAAGAGTAAGCTATCGACTGCACTTGAAAGGTATTCGTCTTTTCTTTTTCGCCAGCCATATCGTGGTGAGTAAATATGGCGACCATCGGTGGGTTTTCTTCAGTTCCAAAACCTGAAGTGTTTTCATAGTCCATCACCGCACTTCCAGAAAAGATCAACCCGAGTTCATCTGGATATAGAGCAATCGGCAAGTGCTCCCAATGCACCATATCAGGACTCACCGCATGACCCCAGTGCATCGGACCCCAGACAGTGCTATCGGGATAATACTGATAGAACAAGTGATACTCTCCATCGTAGTAGACCATACCGTTAGGGTCGTTCATCCAGTTAGCCTCTGGTGAAAAGTGGTACTGCGGACGATGCACCTCGGTATAGTAGGCAGGTCTTTCTTCAGTTAGGTCAGACACAGGGACTGGTTCGCAACTAGCTATGATAAGCGCGATCAAAGAGATAGAGGATATACTTATAGATAACTTCACTTGCGTAAATGTTTTTTGTCCCGACTCCAAGATAAGCTCATCGGATCATACCTTTGGATATATGTCTGTCTTAGAAAATATACTTCATCTTTTAGATAACCATCAGATCTCTTATATACAGATCCATCATGAACCGACCCTAACATCAGAAGATTCAGCAAGAGTTAGAGGTGAAGACTTATCATCAGGTGCAAAAGCCATAGTGTACAAAGTGCAAGACGAGTTCTGTCTATTTGTATTAGCAGCAGACAGAAGACTTGACCCGAAGAAAATCAAGACCTACTTTAAGTCCCTTGGCAAAAGAGTGAAGAAGACACGATTTGCCACAAGAGAAGAACTGATTACGCAGACGGGACTTGTCCCAGGTTCGGTACCTCCTTTCGGAAAACCCATATTGCCTTATACCTTGTACATAGATAGATCTCTACTTGCTAATACTCACATCTCGTTCAATGCTGGTTCACTGACGGACTCCCTCAAACTCTCTTTAGAAGATTACGTATCTATCAGCACTGGTGTAGTAGTAGATGTGATCAGTCATGATTAGTCCACAGCCCAAAAGAATCGCTCTTTTTTGAGCGCCTTCCCTCCTATTCTCTTATAAAACTTAATGGCTCTAGTATTAAACTCAGGGGTCTGCCATTGTATCACTTCACAGCCTAGCTTCTTGGCCTCTGCCTTCACATGATCCATAAGTGCCGCTCCTATGCCTTGGCTTCTTGCTTCCTCGCGCATATACAAGCAGTCAAGATATAGGTAGTGATTAGCATCCCAAGTAGAGACCTGTCTTGTAACCGATGCATATCCTAATAGCGCACCATTTTTCTCGACAACATATAGAAAGACATCGGGCCGCTCTGTAAAGACGAGTGCGTCTAGCATATCCTTTTTCCCAGTGCGGTCATAGGAAGACTTCTCATATGCAGCATGTAGAGCACAAAGATCGATCACTTCGCTCATGTCTTTTGCTTCTACTGGACGGATTACATAATCATTCATATGGAGAGAAGTAGTTTATACGAATGTACTTCTTCTTATTTTACGTCGGATGATAGGACAGATACTCACCTTCTTACTCTTCACAGGAGCCGTAGCGGGATACGCTACATGGCATCTTAGGAAGCATAATCTCAATACACAAGACGGATACTTCCTCGGTGGACGCAGTCTCACGGGCATCGTGATCGCTGGATCGATGTTACTTACTAATATCTCAACTGAGCATCTCATCGGGATGAACGGGTCGTCCTATAGATATGGTGCTATCATCATCACATGGGAAGCCACTTCGGCGATAGCCCTAGTGATCGGTGCTCTCTACTTTGTGCCGAAGTATCTCAAGATGGGGCTGACGACCATACCCGAGTTTCTAGAAAGAAGATTCGACGGCTTGACAAGGACTATCGTTGCGCTCCTTCTTATCATCTCTTTTGTTGCTACCCTACTACCTATCGTCTTATACTCAGGTGCACTGAACATAGAGTCTTTATTTGAAGTGTCGGAGCGACTAGGCATCACACAAGATCAAGGCATCTGGCTGACTGTGATAGGCGTAGGCTCCCTTGGTGCGATCTATGCCATCTATGGAGGACTCAAGATGGTAGCCTATACGGATACGATCAATGGATTTGGTTTGCTCATAGCAGGTATCGCCATACCACTCATCGCGCTGTATGGCATCGGTGATGGAAGCATCCTCGAAGGACTAACCAAGGTATATAACCACGCCCCCGAGAAATGGAATGTCCTCAGCCACGAGCCTTCCGTTGGACCAGGATCTAGAGATGCCATCCTTCCCTTCAGTGTGCTCTTTACGGGGATGATCATCAACCAGGTCTACTTCTGGACGATGCATCAGTCGATCGTACAGCGGGTCTTAGGCGCTGTGGATCTCAAAGAAGCTCAGAAGGGATTACTCCTCACAGGCCTACTGAAGTTGCTGATCCCATTTGTAGTCATCGTACCGGGCATCATCGGGTTTTATTACTTCGGAGATAGTCTCATAGAAGGTGACCGTCAGGACTTAATCTACCCTATGCTCGTCAAAAAAGTCCTTCCTCTTTGGGCGACTGGATTTTTTGTTGCCATCATCGTAGGTGCTGTCTTGAGCACATTTAATAGTGCACTGAATAGTGCTGCGACGATCTATAGCCTCGGCATCCACAAGCGATACATCAACTCCAGCCTCACCGAGATAGGCACTGTCCGAATCGGCAGACGCGTATCTCTGATCCTTGCCATCCTCGCCATCTTTGGTGCACCATTCGTAGCTCGCGCACCTGAGGGTCTATACCAACTCCTCCAGCAACTCAATGGCATTTTTTTTATACCGATCGCTACAGTGATCATCGCGGCATTCTTTTTCCCAAGAGTTAGTGCGGTCGGAGCCAAATGCGGATTAGTATTCGGACTCCTCTTCTATATCATTGTAAACTTAATCGTACAAGTAGACATGCACTTCGTACACATCTGGGGCATCGAGTTCGTGCTCAATGTTATACTCATGCACGTGGTCTCCACCTTCTATCCCCGAAAAAATGGCTACGAGATAACCGATGTGCGTGCCGTAGATCTTACCCCATGGAAGTATACAAAGCCTGTAAGCATCGCACTCGTTATTACAACGCTTCTTATCTATGTGATCTTGGGATCTTAAAGATTAGATTAGTTGTGGCGGTTGAAAAAGTCTTCCATCGCCTTGTTGTAATTATTAAAGCTCGTCGCTCTGCCTTTATTAACGCGATTGATGATCTGATTATAGGCATTGGCAGCTTTGTTGAAGTCATTAGCAGCATTATTATAGGCATCTATGTCTTCTTGTGTACGATCTTTCTTTTTCTTGCGATCCAACTTCTTTTGAATCCTGTCGAAGTCGTCTTTGCTAACAAAGAAGTCTACTAACCCCGGTATCTCTTTCTCGGCTTCTTTCTTATAAAAGTTAAGGATGGTTCTAGTAGCCGACTTAAGTCTTGTATCTCCAAGAAAAGGTTCGATATCATCTATTTGGTCTAGCCCCTCTTCTACAAAGGCAATCATACTGTTATTATGCTGTTCGATCGCAGATACATCCTCCATGGCAAGAGCTTCCATGACATATGCTTCTTCTTTGAATACTTTGAAGAAGATCAAGTAAAGATCATTACGATGCTCGATCATGTCACTAGCATGTTCTATCTGCTTAGCACGTTTGTCTTTCTCACCAGTTATCAGATTGATGTTATTAGCTGCAGCATAAGCTTGTTGAGCGGCACTCACCATCTCATATGCTTCATTCATGGTTGCATCAGCTTTTTCTTGGGCTAACAAGTAGGCCTCCATAGCGTCATAAGACTGTTCGGCTATCTCTTCTAGGTCCATGATCTTATCATAATCTTCATTCAGTACGAGATAGTTGACTTTTAGATAATCCCTGATGGCATTCTTCATATCAGTATCTCCTTGATATCCTCTCACTCCTCGCACTACTAGCTGTGCTTCCTTCACTTCATTTATCAACTTCTGTCTTTTCTTATCGATCTTCTTTGCAGATTTTCCTTTTGTAACAGCCTTCAGATAACCCCATGTCTTAGAAGAGATGTCTTCAAATGGGGTATACAGAGCCTCAAGGTATTCGCTAGGTGACGATATTTCTTGAGCCTTCGTGTTTTGTGGTGTAGCTGCTATAAAGGTCATAGTTGCTATGATCGAAATTAGAATTTTCATAATCACTTCTTTGTCTGGTTAATTAGGTCTTTTAGGATATGATAAGACTCATGGATATAGACATCCTTCTGGAGATTTATAAGATTCTTTTTATAAACGAGAGAATCGTCCGATTCAAATATGTCGATATCATCTATGTAGGATGGCAGTTGCACCTCTAAAGAGAAGGACTGATCTTCTGTGATCATTTCCGCTTCTTTACCTACAAGTTCTTTTATAAAATCAAAAGACAAGATAATTGGCTTCGTTTTATGTTCATTTTCTATATTTTGAAAAAATACTCTTTTACTTATCCGCTCTTTGCTTCTCTCTCTTAGCGCCTTTATTGGCAGAGCGTCATAGGGATAATAGTAGACTTTCTTCTCTTCATCGCGGACATGTAAAGCCCTCCTCTTTTTCTTTTCTTTCTGTGCCTCTATATAATAAGTATCAGGTAGCAAGATATCTGGATGAATCCCAGAGCCATTAATATTCTCACCTTGGACATTATAGAAAGCACCAGTTGTAATCTTGACAAAGTCTTCACTCTTGCTTTTATAATAATCACGGGAACTATAGCTATGAGCGTCTATAGGCATAATTACTTGTGAAGTTCCCTTACCATATGATGGAGTGCCTACAAGGATAGCTCTATTATGGTCTTTTAATGATGCTGCAAGCAACTCAGACGCAGAAGCGCTATGCCCATTGATCATCACTACTAGTGGTTGGTTATAAAGCTGACCGCGATTAGGATCTTTTAATACATGTACTTTTTCATCATCCTTTAGCAAAGCAACTCCACCGTGACTGACAAATATACCTGCTATCTGAACCGCCTCTTGAAGAGACCCTCCACCGTTATCTCTAAGATCGAGTATTAGCCCCTCGACCTTCTCTCGCTTTAGTCTGATTAGCTCTGTAGCCAGATCCTTACTACATCCTTCACCAAAGTAAAGGTGGCTAAGGCTCGATGTATAGAAAGATGGCAAATAGATATAAGCTAGTCGTTTCTCGTCTTCGAGTATGTAAGATTGAATTTTATTATCCTCTACTTCTAACTCCGCCTTTTGTAATCTGACCTCTATCTCTTCACTACTCTTTTTTATAATCTTAAAAGTTACGTCCATTACTTCTGAAGAGCCAAATACCTCAGCTACCTCACCTCCTTTAGCGCAGACAAAGTCATAACTATTACCTCGCACATCTCTTGCACTTCGGATGATGTCACCTTCATTGATCTCATTAGATAACCAAGCAGGTCCTCCTGGTATGATTTGAACAACTTCTAGATCTCCAATCACATTAGGCGATACATCAAATCCAAATGACAAGGTCTCTTGAGTAAGATCACCCACGAAGCCTTCTTTGTCTCTCGATGATAGATATACACTGTGCTGATCAAAAGACATACTTATAGCCCTTAAAAATGAATCTTCGATAAAAGAAGATGAAGCACTTTCATCTTCATTCATCCCTTCGAAGAAGCACATGACTTTACTATAGGCTCGGTCATACAGTGACGCCAGTTTATCTTGAAAACCCTCTACAGAAGGCTCACCGCCCGATATCTGCTCGACATAAGATGTCATCATGTCAAGTTTTATAAGTTTTTCCCAACGACTCCTTATAAGCTCATCATCTAGTGTAATCTCATCAGAGACCATTCTTAGAGTATCAGCGACTTGAAAGTTTAATTGTGTCCAAGTCAAAGACTCGACATGAGCTCTTCTATCTTTTATAGCAGCATTATAGATATCTCTAACCTTTTCTAATTGTGCTACATCAAATTGTCGGTGATCTACTCCAAGTAATGGGACTATAGATGCTATCATTTCCTTATCCTCACTGGATAGGATCAACATCTGAGGATCTATCAGTGATGATAAAGTTTCTCCTACTCTTTTTGTAAAACTTTCATCTATCTCTGGCGGAGCCAAGTGATAGGTCTCCAATGTCTTCATCAAATCTTCTAATCGCTGAGAAATATCAGTTGACTGACTGACCCCATAATGGCTAGTCATGAAGACTAGAAAAAGTACTAAACTAATATGTAGAGACTTGATCAAGATGTTATGACTGTATTAGCAATTTGATTTTATTCAAATGATATGCCAATATATCTAAAATGTCACAACACTAGGACATCAAAAGTCACCAGAATGTCAGATCTTACTGTCTTGATTAGTGTACGCTCATCTAGCTACCAGATGTGGCAGCTATAACAAAGAACTCTTTGTCAAAATCAAAGGCGACACGGATATAATGGATGCTAATCCAATGTGCTATAAACAAACTGGCGCATCTTGTTACCATAGAATCGCTGGCTCGGCCAGTATTGGCTCATGAATACTGCCACCATATCTTCTTTTGGATCTATCACAAAGGCTGTATTAAAAGCTCCTCCCCAGTAAAACGCTCCTTCACTGCCCGGCATAGCACTATCAGACACATCCGTAAGAACACCAAATCCAAGACCAAATCCATTGCCGGGACTGTAAGGAAGTCCTTCGATATGATTATCAGTCATCAACTCTAAGGTTTTCTTACCTATATATCGATGACCATCATAGGAGCCACCATTGAGTAGCATACGACTGAACTTGAGATAGTCTTCTGCTGTAGAGTACAGACCATGTGTACCCCCATGAATAGTGTTACCCTGTGGTCCTGCCCAAGCAGGCACTGAGTAAAGTGTACCGTCTTCATTCATTTGGTGTAATCCTGCTACTCTATCTACAGCATCATCCGCTACATTGTAGCCAGTATCATCCATGCCGAGCGGATCAAAGATGCGCTCTTGCAAAAACTCAGCACAGGTCTGCCCTGATATTTTCTCTATGAGCAAGGCGAGTACATCTGGAGATGCACTATAGTTCCATTGCTTTCCTGGCTGGCCCATCAGTGGATAAGATAAGAGCGCATTTACTCTATCTTCTATCGTCACATGTGGTGTCTCATATAGAAGATTCCAAAGTTTCTTGTCGTATTCTAGTTGGCTAAGGCCGTGAGAGAATCCCGCAGTATGTGATAACAAATGCCACATCTTGACAGGCCCTTCAAGAGGATCAAAAGACACCATCGGCTCTTCACCTTCTACTTCACTAGGCTTAACACTGATGACTTTCAAGTCTGCCATCTGCGGTAGATAATTAGACACTGGATCATCCAAAAAGAAATGTCCCTCTTCGAATAACATCATGAAGGCTATCGATACGATAGGCTTAGTCATCGACTGTATGTAGAAGATCTGATCCTTCTCCATCGGCTTTTGAGTATCCATCTCGCTAAAACCGAGAGACTTGAAGTGGCCGATCTCGCCATTGCGATATATCAAGACAACTGCTCCCGGAAGTTTCTTTGCGTCTATCTGTTTTTGTAAAAAGGAATCATATCTGGCTATAGCTTCCTCTGAAAGGTCAGCTTTGGCAGTCATCACTTTTTGGCCATCGACAGATGTAGCCAAAAACAGAAACAATACAATGGTAAGTTGAAAGAGAGTTTTCATAGCGCGTATCTATTTGATTCAAATGTAATGATCTGTTACTCACCTTCCTAGTACAAATATTGTCGAATAAAAAAGCCCCGAGCTCTAAGAGAACACGGGGCCTATAACCAAAAATCAAGAATCATCAATATAATACGATCATCCGCTTGGTCTGCTTTGATGAAGCATGTATCACTGTATAGTAATAGATGCCGCTTTGACCTAGCTCATCAGATGATAGTGTGATCGTATTCGTTCCTTTGTTATAGAGATTGGTTGATCTATAAATTTGTTTTCCATTGAGATTAGTGACTACAAACTCAACCTCTCCTGATTCAGGTATAGAGAAAGAGATCTTCGTCTCATCAGTAAATGGATTAGGTGTGTTTTGTAGTAATTGAAGACTTGCTTCAAATCTTTGATCGACTTGTTCTAAGACTATATCATTACTGACAAGATCTGAACTAATGATCTCAGAGATCATAGCTTTATTCTTGGCTAGCGATATAGTTTGGTTCGCATTGACAGATGTTCTTACATCTATATAGATAAGCCCATCATGACCTGACAGTATATCAGTAGCTGATGACCAACTAAAT
Organism: uncultured Saprospiraceae bacterium; assembly: GCA_964470035.1. GTDB lineage: Bacteria > Bacteroidota > Bacteroidia > Chitinophagales > Saprospiraceae > JAJRXG01. The sequence continues at coordinate 29,523 of CAYYBR010000005.1, read as the reverse complement.
CTTAGTACGCCATCTTTTATGACATAGTTTTCAGATGTTATGATTTGTTGTGCTGATCCTACACTTACGATATCTAATCCAGCCACATCAAGCGATAACTGTAGTCCTACTATCTCATCCATAGATGGTGCTGAGAAAGTATATCTAGTGATATCATCTTTGGACTGTGAAGAAACTTCAAGTTGCTTGATAGATCTTGCTCCAGCGATGTTAGCTAGTGCCGCGAAAGCATTACCACTTACATCACCGACTTTCATACCTATGAAGTTATGATCGTTACCCATAGGGGCAGTAGAACCTACCATGATATGATCGTTGTATAACCAGTGACTCAGCTGAGCAAAGTCATAGCCGCTATCCGCGAACTTCCAGTCTTGTTCTGGTAAATCTGGTGTGATACCTAGGATCAATCTTCTCAACTCAACGAGATCCACAGCAGAGATACTATTACTGTTGTTGATATCCGCTGCAAGCAACTTAAATGGAGAGTCTAAAGCCTGAATACCAAGGATATGACGCTGGATCAATACCAAATCTAATGTAGATACACCTGCTAGTGGAAATCCATCCAGCACTGGTGCTACTCTGTAGTCACCCGCTATAGAAAGTGCTGGGAAACTATAATTACCATTGACATCAGTAACTGCCTGATAGGTTGTACCCGTCGTCTGGTCTAGAGCCATCACATCTACTCCCTCTACACCTGATAGTTCTTCATCAGTAACTCTACCAGCTAGTGCAGTAGCAACTGCGGCATCATCTGCACATGCATTATTCGCACCATCTCTTAGTGTAACTATGACGTTACAAGAAGCGGCGTTACCATTAGCATCGATCACATATAAGTCAACAGTGGTCTCATTAAGCACACCATTTGGTATATCACTACATGTAAATGTCATCGTAGGTTGGCTTCCATCCGCCGTGAATGAGAAGGTTAGTCCCTCTTCAGACTCACTACATCCGTTAGTACTTTTCACATTGAGAGTAGCTGCTTGAAGGATAGCTGTACCATCAGCTCCTATAGTTACTCCTACAAGACCTGTGCATATCGGTGACGGTGCTTTATCAGAATTAACTATTACATCGTAAGAACATGTTGCCTCATTACCACAGATATCCGTCACTGTCCAAGTCGCTTGGTGCGTACCAACAGGAAGCACAGCAGAAACAATCGATCCTGTAAAGTCCAGATCTTGTGATCCATCACTATTTAGATCGATAGCTAGCTGATAAGTAAGATCTTCAGCTGGTGAGCAGTCATCAGTAGCCGCTATGGATAATGAAACCATTTCATCGCAAGACTCATCTACATCTTCTACGACTACGGCCGCTGTAGGACAGTTAGTGATTAGTGGAGCATTGTTATCAGCTATATTAATAGTCTGATCAAAGTTATCCAATATCGCTGTCTGAACATTTCCTCCATCAAATAGGCACCAGTCGATGATCGTCCATGATCTTACAATCGTGAAGCAATTACTACCTGAACCTGTGGTGATAGCATCTTCATATGAGATATTAATTCTCTCACAATCTACGTCATTCACTGTAGGGCTACTTCCTGGTAAATCGTCTGGTGTCGTACCAGATGTACAAGAAGTAACATTGATATTCAAGTTAGGTCGGTCAACAGTTGCAGGGACAAGGTTTCTTATTTCTACAGGGATCACACAACTGGCCGTCTGACCATTGAGATCTCTGGCGGTCCATGTTACATTAAAGTTAGCGCCACCGCATTCGTCTTCAGTAAATGATGGGATATCCACAGTCAGTGACTCCTCTCCACATACGAACTCTACGGTTGGCGGATTGGCCATCACAGCCTCCGCTATCGTCAGACTATCAGTGCCACATTCAAATGGTCCAATAGATGGACAAGTGATACTGATCGGTCGCTTATCTTGTACAAATACATCGACGATACAGTCGCTAAATCCTCCAGCTGCATCATATACACGGAAGACTACTTTTACAGGACCATCAGCGATATCTGTACAGCAGAAGTTCACGCTATTGCCAAACTCTGCATCGTCTTCAAATCCAGGACATGTCGAATTAAACCTTCTGACCTGTTGATTAACGATACCGCAGTTATCAAAACTGTTATCGTCAAAAGTCTGAGCAAAAACTTCAGTTGTTCCATGTGTATTTAGTACCACTGTCGTAAATCCTTCACATACCGCATTGGGAGGTGAAGTATCTGGAAGAGTGAATACGGCACTGGTGTCTCTTGATATATTACCACACTGATCATCTGCTACAAATATCACTCTAAAAGGCACCCCTACAGGGACATCTATTAGATCAAAAATCATCGTAGCCGTCGTTGGATCAAATGGATCAGACAACATATCATTCACAACTCCTGGGAATAAAGGCCCAAATAAATTGCCCATCTCAGTTGACTGCTGATAGAATGCTGTTACTATAGTCTGCTCTAAATTACAATCAGTGATCTGAGGATTGTTGATCCCAATCACACTTGACATACAAGAGAACTTATCTGTTTCTACTCTTGAGAGAGGTATATCAAAATTATCGAAGATAATCTTCGGAGCCGTCGTATCCTCTATGGCGATGACTTGAGTTACTACTGTATCTCTATTGGTACAAATATCATTGACCGTAAAAGTTCTGAGTATCTTTCTCGCTACTCCACAAGTGATGATCTCGTCATCTCTTACATTGAGTTCGAAGTTATCACAAGATCCAAAGTCCGGCAACCCAAGTGCCTCTGTAGAAATATCTCCTTCATCAAGACAGTCTATCAGCGTATCTCGAGGGAAGATGATCTCATTGAGCTCTGCTCTCAAGAGAAAGATCGTCTGCGTCTTAGAGGCAGTGTTGCCAGCTGCATCCATAGTCGTAAATACTCTCTCGATGATCTTGACAGTATCGCTACATGGAAACTCAGTTACAATAAAATCCGTTATGGCAAATGTATCTGGCACCCCACAGTTGTCATTGATGCTTATCCTAGTGATCAACGATGTCGGGTCCAACTCGAATGGCATCACTGCACAACTCAAGGTGGTATCGCATGGTAGCACTGTTATCGTAGGTGGTATCTTATCCTCTACGATAAGATTTCCCCAGCAGAAGAGATTGCTCCCACTACAGAAAACTCTCACTTCCAGTCGCTGTCCTGCAAACTCTTCAGTAAGCAGAGCACCTGGTATAAGATTGCCATCAAGATCAAACACCTCGACATCATAAAGTGATGTATCGATATTATTTCCCTTCAGGATTAGGTCAGGTGTGATCAGCGCAGTACAAGTGCTGTCTAGTGATACTCTCACTAGGTTGTTACACACGAGTGCTTGGTTACCGCACTGTGCTTTAGCCTCTTGGACAGATATTGCTGCTAGCATCATCACCATGACTGCCATCATTAGCTTACGAAGCTTACTTGACATGTCTATGTTGTTTGAGATTATCATTGATTCTCGATTTTTAAAGTTTGTTGTTGGCATCGCCTCAGTATTCGCTGTATTCGGGTTCATCGTATTACTGCTTTTATAAGGTGATCCAATTACTTGATGGTGATCATTTTCTGTCTCACCACTTCTTGTCCATTAGACATCTCGTAGATGTATATGCCTGCTCCTGGGAGTTCATCAGCTTGTACTGATAGTGCATGCCATCCTTTAGAGTATGTCTTAGTCCTTTGTATCAATTGTCTTCCTGACAGATCCACGATAGTAAGTTCTACATCACCCTCTTGCGGCTGATAGAATCTTATCTGAGTCTCACCATTGAATGGGTTAGGAGCATTCTGCTCTACCACAAAGGCTTCGAGTTCATCTTGTTCTGCGAATGTCAGATAGACATCACTGGTCTCTAATGTGCCAGCAGTCTCTGTATAGATTTCATTGTCAACGACCGTACCTGATAGTTCTACTAGGTCATTGATATTTGCTTGTGCATTATCTAGACGTAGTGTCACATATAGCATGGCGTCTTCTGTAAGTGATTGAGCAGTCAGTTCATTCCAACTGATACGGAGCTCATCATTTACGACAGTGTACTGATCTTTTGCTATGTCGATCTGATCAGATGATACCTCAAGTACTTCTGTTCCCGGCTTGATACCCATCGATATCTGTAGTCCAGCTACGCTCGCTTGAGCGTCTGGCGTTAAGCCGATCACAACCTGATTACTAGATCTACTTACTTCTGCTACTTCGATAGCAGAGATAGATCTCGTTATACCAAGTAGTGAGCTCTGAAGCTGTACATTACCATTGACATCACCGAGCTTAACTCCTATGAAGTCCATATCTGGCACTGTTAGTTGCATCGGATTGATGAGTAGCAGATCATTCCATGGGAATGGGAATGCGTCATCACCAAACTCTTGTGCTGCATCTACGAATGCCCAAGGTTGTCCAGCTGGGAAGTCAGTAGCCTGACCAAGGATAAGTCTTCTCATATGTACAAGGTCGACCGCAGATACATTACCTGACTTATCGACATCGGCTGCTATGACTTTATATGGACTATCTAATTCTGCTAGCCCTAAGATGTGACGTTGTATCAAGATCAAGTCAAGTGTAGAGACACCATTGAGGTAGTCATCTTCTCTTGTCGCACTGATCTCGTATGAGTCTGTCATCGGAACATTGTTAAATGCATATCTTCCTTCCAGCGGAGTCATCGTTATCGCTGATGCACCAGAGTTTTGTGCCATAAGCATCACCTCTACATCATCTATAGTAAAGTCTCTTTCAGTAAAGACTTGACCTGTGATAGTTCCTACACTGTTGTCAGGAGTTCCAGGACAAACATTGTTGATATCCTCTATGACAATATTCACGTGAGATTCAAATACGTTACCAGCTTCATCGATTAAGAATACATCTGGGTGTACAGATCTGATGCCCTGTCCTAGTAAAGAATCACAATCAAAGAATAGACTTGTCGGTCCATCAGGAGTATTAAATCGCACCGTGATGTTACCGATGTCGCTACAGTTATCAGAGGCTCTAACGAGTACCTCATCCCCTTGGACAGTTATGCCACCTGGTGCAAGTACTCTTGTTATGTCCACTAGGACACCACTAGGTGGAGTAAGATCCGCTACATTCAGTTCTTTCATGCAGCTTGTCATATTTCCGCAAGGGTCTGTAGCCGTCCAAGTAAGTGTATAACTACCTACTGGAAGTGTAGTTGTCACTGTTGGTCTATTACCTTCGATAACAGATATACCAGCGCTATCATCTATCCTATATGTCCATATAAGATCCTGTGTATCATGACAATCATCGGCAGTTGCGCTTGTGCTTACTAGTGCACTACAACCGCTATCACTATCTGTATGGAAAGTCTCAGTCTGGCAGCCAGTGATGATCACTGGATCCACAGTATCTGTCAATCTAAGTATCTGTACGTGTGTTCCTACTACACCAGTAGAGTTACCCGCATCACGTAGACACCAGTCAAATAGTGTCCATGTTCTGATAACCTTGGCACATAGTCCTTCAGTATCTCTAAATATCAGATCCTCAAAGTCCAATCCAAGTTGGCTACATGGGAATGCTGTCAGATCAATATTAGGTCTAAACTCTGCAGGTAGTGCATCAGGTGACGTATTAGGTCCAGCACATCCTTCGCCTGTAAAGTCTGCTGGCCAGATGCTTGCTAAATTAGCTGGATCGAAAGTCTCTGATGGCAGACCGATCGTCACGATCTGTGTATGTGAGAGTTGATTACCTAGATCATCTGTGATTCTCCAGTCACGTGTTATCGTACCAGTACCACAAGAAGTTGTATCCACTGAAGCCATAAAGGAATCAGGTGCCTGAGGGATACCACATGTCGCGCTTAGGAAAGTAACTGTAGTTCCATCATCCACAAGGAATGGATCTACATCATCCTGGCAAGAGATCGTGATATCTCCTGTTCTTACTACAAGGCTTATCGCACTGTTATCTTGAACATTGACAGATACAACACACTGGTTAACATTACCATTGATATCCGTCACTTGTAGTTCTATGAGTACTGGCTCACCGAGCATAGCATCTGCACAGCAGAATGTCACAAACTCACCGAACATAAGGTTATCTGGAGCATCGTCACAGTTGTTAGTTAACCTTCTGATTTGGATATCAGCTACTCCACAATTATCAAAACTTCCATCATCAAAAGCCCTGTAGTTGGCTACTGCCCACCCTTGATCTCCTATCGATATCGTCGTAGTCTCATCACAAATCGGAATCGGATCTACATCATCTATAATAGTGATCTGACGTGTGGTAGAACTTGAGCTCGTTTGATTACAAGCATCCGTAGAAACTACATCTATAAAGATCTGTGTGACATCCGGGTCAAATGAAAGACCAGAGTAGTCATCATTAGTTATCGTAAAGAGCAGTGCTCCAGTCTCGTCATTTTCAAATATTCTAACTGTCGTAGTTACTGGTTCTGAACAAGCGTCACTGACATTGATATCAGGTGTAAGATCTACTACACCATTACAATCATGATCAGTAGCGGATATGTTTATAGGTCCACTATTGAGACTTATACTTGGTCCTTCATTATCTACAACATCTATAATCTGAGTATGAGTTCTCACACCACCACCACACCAGTCAAGGATCGTCCAAGTACGTGTGATACGGAATGAAGACTCACCACAGAATGTGCTCATCACATCCTGGAAGGTAGCTTGTACATTAAAGCAGAACTCAGTCGATATGATGTTCAGATCTCCTGTCATCGCACTACCACCTGGCTGTAAATCCTCGAGAGTAACTGTATTACACTCGAAAGCTTCGTCGCCAGTAAAGTTTGGCAATCCTGATAAGTCTATACTATCGATATCTACTCTTCTGATGAAGATAGAATCCGTACATGTTGATGATAGTCCTGCCTGATTAGTAAGCGTCCAGTCTCTAAAGACAACTGTCCCAAACTCTCCTGCACACTGATCAGTAGCCGTGCGATCTTCAAATGTAAGAGTCGCAACACCACATCTCTCAAATCCTTCTACTTCATATACAAGTGGGTTAGTAGATAGCGTAGTAACTACAGCATCGTCACTCACTGGGAAGCCTAAGACATTAGGATCTATACTTGAAGTACAGTCTATAGTGTCATTAGCACATAGTAAGTCTGGTATAGTCTTGTCTTCTAAGGTGATGAATCCCCAGCATGTCTGACCGCTACACTCATGTGTAACTACGACTCTGAGTTCGATACCTATCATAGAAGCATCTACTAAACCTTCAGATAATCTCTGTCCTGTTTGAGCATCCTCTACAAATATTTCGAACTGCTCTTCAGGTATCGCAGCGATAGCAGCATCTTCTTGTAATATCTGATCTGTTGTAAGCATCAACTCACAATTATCAGGTAAGGTGACATTCACGTTATTGTTACAAGCTAGTTGTCCTATGTTAGCAGCATCAATCACCACAGTTTCTCGACTATCAGAGAACATACATCCTCCTGAAGATGTACCATCAACGTCGATCCTGAAAGAACCTATGCCCGACCATGCCACAACTATCTCAGTTGTACCTTGACCAGATATGATTTGTCCTGCATCTTGATCAGTGCCTGAGAATGCTGTAACTGTCCAAGTGATGGACTCTATATCATCTATATCAGCATCAATGCTGAATACATCCGTACTATTGTTACAAGTATTGAGGTCTCCTTGTATCGTAGGATCTATACTCTCGTTTACTACTACTGTCCATTCTCCCTCTACAGCACAAGTACCTTGGGTGAACCCAAAGGCTCTTACCGTATATGTACCTGGCTCAGTCCATGCTGTCTGAACTGTACTATCTGAATCTACAAAGACATTGAGAACAGTACTATCAAGACGGAGAGTATCGCCGATATGATCAAACACCCAGAACAAGCTATCTACATCTGTGATAGGTGAGATAGTATCTCCTACTGTGTTGAAAAGTTCAATATTTACTAAATCGTTTTGACATACCTCTGCTGGACCAAATAACTCGGTGGCCCTACTTCTTATATTCACTACCAGTGTATCTGATACGATACAACCGTTATCTGTATATCCACTGAATATCAAGGTATCTGTAGTCGCTATAGAATCTACATCGACGTCCCAAAGGACAGTCAAGCTATCAAAGGAAGCCGATAAAACGGTTCCACGTTGTACTGTCCAAATAGATGAATCAGCTACAAGATCATCTACTTCTGTTCCAAATGCGGTTATCTTATATCCAGTCGTATCATCTGCACATACGTCTGCTGGACCTGTCAAGTCGAAAGACATAGCGTCTCTTACAAGTACATCTACATCTACTTCTATTGGACAGCAGTCTGTACTATCACTCACTGATAAGTTTCTAGCTCCTGCATCTCCCCATACTATCCTTAAGGTATCACTTATAGCACCAGAAAACTCAGCAAAAGTGTACAACGGCCCTGTCATAGAACCTGCCATTACTGGGGTAGTAGTAGCTGACATCGGTATGCCATCTACAAACCATGACACTTCTTCAGCTTCAGGGAAGTCTCCAATCGGCATCATCGTAGCATCTAATAATACATACTCCGTGGTATCACCTACACATAGTTGTGTATCACCCATAATGAAGAACAGAGAATCTTTAACTGTTACTTCGAGTATCTCATCAAACTCACATCCTGTGCCTTCTTCCATACCTCTTACTCTATGGGTATATACACCAGGACCAGGATATTGGAAATCTATAGATAAGAAGCTTGCCATACCACTACCAGTGCTCGTCGCTCCTAGTACTGGAAATATGGCTCCCCCTCCAGCATTATTAGTTATGCTCCATGTTACATTAGCAAGGTCTATGTTAGCTGTATCTACATTAACCATATAGAGGATGCTATCGCTACTTAGGCACGTAGAGTCTAAGGCTTCTGCGTTAACTATATTTATATTGTCTGTAACGTCAACTTCAAAAGTGACAGTAAAGCTACAAGATGGCCCTGCTGTGCCACGGACCTCTACTATAAATGTATCGTCGATATTGGGGAAATCAATCAAGACTGTATCTTCAGAGATCTCGGTGATCGCACTTGGTATAACAGGTGCTCCGTTACTCATCTGAGAAGCCGACCAAACAAGCGGTCCAGATCTCAAACTAGTATCTAGTTCTAACTGGAACATGCCTACACCTCCTGCACATACTTCAGTATCACCTGTAATCACAAGATCTGTGTTGCCTATGGTTTCTAACTGGAATGTATCGTTTACCATACATCCATTTGCTGTGGTTCCTTCAGCCACTACAATGTAAAAACCACTCTGACTCACAGTACCAGATGAAAACATATGTGTAAATGAAGCATCTCCATCTAAATCTGTTATCACTTCAGAAACATCATTGGTCATAGTGATAAATCTGAGTACAGACCAATCAACTGTCATGCCTTCCACTAAGGAGCTATCTCCAGACTGTAGAAGTTCAAAAGTGATAGCATCGTTAACACATACTAACGAAGGTCCAGATATAAACTGCTCAGTATCTTGGACGTTCACAACAAATGAATCGTCTAGCTGACATCCTAAATCCGTAACTCCTGAAACGGATAAGGTGAAGTCACCTACCGCTCCCCAATCAACTGTAAGGAGGTCGTTAGGTGATGTAATCATCCCAAGAGTAGTATCTATCACGGATGTGTCCAATGGTGTTATATCCCACGAGATCGAAAGAAATGAATCAACCGGTGTCCCATCTGAATACATCGCTGTATAATTTACCACGTCGCCTAAACATACTGTGGTATCTCCTATTAATGTTACTTCTGCATCCCTTAGAGTCACAATCAATGTATCCACTATAGGACACATACTTGTAGTCATACCTGATAAAGCGAGTGTATCAACACCTGCTCCAGAAAAAGTGATATCAATCTCTGAGGTATTAGCGCCACTCAATATGCTACCTGATGTGCTCGTCCATGCTATACTTTGCAGATTATTGACGTTAGCTGTATATGTTATGACTGAGTTGATGCAAACTTCATCAGGTCCCATGATATCTCCATCCACCTCATCGGCTATAGTTATCTGGTAACTATCTGTAAAATCACACATAGTACCAGTAGTCTGTGAAGCATCTACTGTAACCGTATATGTACCTGCAACAGGGAAATCTATATTTACATTACCCACATCGGTCGAATCACCATCAAAAGTGGCTCCTCCAGTGACCATCCAAGTAACGGTATCAAACACGGCAGTTGAAAAACCAGCACTAAGATTAAAAGGTACAGCATCTCCTGTACAACCAAAGTCAAAACCTTCTATCTCAAAATCAGTATCTATAATAACAATATCTATATCCGCATCGATAGGACAATTACTAGTCGTCAGACCTGTAACAGATATATTATATGCACCAGCCGCATTGAACGTAGTCAAAAAGGAAGGTAGCATTGTAGCTGAACCTGTCATCGGAGTAGTCGACCCTGTCAATGTATCTGCTGGGGTAACAACCCACTGGATATTGTTAGGATCTATCATACTTCCTAAGCCTGCCAAAGAAAATTCAGAACTTGCCAAATCAAGGCAGATAGTATCTCCTACACTTGACATGATCGACTCACCTCCTGTGGCAGTGCAAAGTGGTAATCCACCCCCCACTACATTGAACGGACCAGCCGACGTAGCGAAGGTGATAGTAGGGAAATCTTCATTACCATCTCTCCACACGCAAAACGAGGCATTTCCCATCGCATCAAATACCATGGTATCAAGAGGACTATCTTCTAGATCTCCATCATTATAGAAGGAGTTATCAGAGATAGAATCTCTCCATAGCACTTGATTAGGCAATATGAAAGGAGCGTAACTGTCTATCCAAACATTGTCTCCAGGAGTACCGCCTGTAATGGTGATAACATCCTTAATTCTGTCTACAGCTCCAATGTCATCCGGGCAGTTGCAAGTGGATGTGGCGGTTGCTGTCTGTGAGTGGAGATTCGAAAAGCCTATAAGCAATAATGCCGATAGACTAATCCACTTCACGAATCGTGTATAATTCATCGATCTTCGGTTTTTCTCTTTTACTGTATGTGCGCTTGGCGCAATAGTCGTATGGTTCATATCCATTTCGAGATACTGTTATTCACGCCTACTACGCCAAGTATTGAGCCAAAAACCCAGTTAGATCGTTAAATTCATATATGAGACTACGTAGAGATAATTTTATATTTATAAATAACTGATTCATAGACTTTTATGAGAGTCTATGATTATTTGAAAAGTGATTTAGAAAGTTCCACTGCAGTTCTAGCAGAATGGGATTTCCGCTTATTTTAAGTTAAAAGTGACTTATACTATGCAAATCAACATAAGCCAGGGGCACCTAGTGTTTACCCTAGTTTTTATGTCGAAATAGAAGTGCTTTTGAGAATGACATTGATGGGCAAGTAGAGGGAAAAGAAGTTACCTCAGAGCTACTTTTTCTGAATTCTCAATGTAAATGGACGATTAAGAATAATCGAAATACTACCCTCCCGACCAGGGAAAAGAGTTGCATCTGATATCATTAATGATGATCATAACTGCGTCTGCCTCAGGCTCGCAAGAACCTGGCGGATCATCAGAAGTTAGTGTTAATATGACTTTCCCAGCATTGATCTCTTGCGTACTTGGAGTATAAGTTGTAGCCGGATTCGGACCTCCAAAAAGACCTCCATTATCAAAAACACCGCCTCCTGTAGAAGTCCATATACCTTGGGTAACGCCTCCTGTGATGCTAGCATTCAGCTCATCTAGGTTTAATATCATATTAGAACATAACGGTGATGGAAAAGAACCCGCTATTACAACCGGAGGCATATCATACTGCAGATCTATAAAAAATGTACTATCGCAGCCCGAGGCCGTAGCTATGACAAGCGTGTCGGTAGGGTTCGCTTCATTATAGATTATACCATTGACTAGCACCTCATACCCATCCCCACTGCAGCCGCTGTAAGTAATTGATTCTGTGTTGTTTGTACCAGCAAAGATCGTAATCGAATCAACTGATGAGCAGTTATTCGTATTTGTCACCGTGACCATATAATCTGTGATACTAGTCGGTGTATCTGTTATAGTCTGGGTTGTATCGCCAGTATCCCAGAGGAAGTCATAGCCTACTACAGCTTCAGCTGATATGGTCCAACTTCCACCAGTTGGGCCTGCAGTATTGAGTATACCAAACTCTATCACATTATCACCATTTCTAAATGGCTGTGGTGTGCTCACCCAATTAGAAGGGAATACTTCTTCGAGTTCTGTGCTGGTCGTTGTCCTAGTCCTGAAATATCTAACACTTGTCTCTGTAATCTCTATGACGGATCTAGGCAGACCATTGACATTAGGCAGCCAGGGTCTTTCAGTATCCATGCCCCCTGCGTTCCAAGAATCAGGTTCTAGTATTTCAGGGAAGATAACTTGCCCATTAAGCGTAGTCTCGGCAAAGTGATCATCCCATACGGGTAAGGTTATAGTTACGAGGGTAGCCGAGGGCTCTTGAATATTAAAAATTTCGTGTTCTTGAGAAAAACCTGGCCCATCTGAAGGTGGCACAAAGCCACCTTGAGGATTCACAACATATTGAAGGGTAGTAGCCGTTAGCTCAACCTCCTCTCCTGTACATGTACTATCCAAAGAGCTTATAATATCTATGTTGGGTCTACTCAAGACGATCACATCCATAGTGTCTTCTACCGCACACCCATCAGAGATAGCGCTGTATGAGAGTCTTATGATGCCTGCCGTGGCGTTGGCAGCATCAACACTCAATACAGAATCTTGCTCTCCAACCAATATAAATCCTGAAGAAGTGGTACCAGAAAGTAACGTCCATAGATGGTCTTCTATCAAATCACCATCTATGTCCGGAGTAACAACCAGCTGTTCACCTTGGCAGACTGATTCGTCTTGTAAAAACGATAGTGAAGAGACCCCACATCTTGTAAATCCAAAGTCGTAAGAGTAATCCGTGAATTGTGTATTATCTAGTGTAAAATCAATGAAAGCTATAGAACCATCAGTCTCCGCATCCGAATCTAATCGATCATCCGTTTGATCTGATAGAGTTACATCTGATATCCCTACTTCTCCATTACTGTTGTTTTGAGCAGCCTGAAGAGAAATTCTTAATTGATAACTACTGCCTGATATTAATACGGTATTGTTTAACAAACCATGATTAAATGTTCCTCCAAAAAAGTAGTATCCATTTTCATCAGTAGTATCACGACCTATAAGGACATCATCCTCATATAGCTCGACGACCACACCGCTAAGCCCGATTTCATCTGCATCCTGTCTACCATCTTGATCAGCATCTAACCATACATAGTTTCCTATTCTATATAGAGCAGCGCATGCCGACTCAAGATCACCGAGACCATTAGCTTTGGCCGAAAAACCATTGGCCGAGGGGAGACCGTTATCAAAGTCTCCACTTTCGTAAATGGTGTACCCACCGATAAGACTATTAGGATTCACTGGGCCTACTAGTGGCACTCCTTCTCTTGCACCAGTGGTATTATCCAATCTTAAAATTCCTCCAGAAAAATCATCGAATGGATCTACTGCCGTAGTAACGATATGTGGAGATCCTGGTATCTGTACTAATCCTCCTTGTGCAGTCTCCCAGTGGAAGGCTCCTGTAGCAGCACCAGGATTCCAATTAGAGTTGGGAAGTTCATATATGTCCCAATAGTAAAACTCACGCCCTCCAGGTCCGCTATTCGTAAGACCAGAGTTAATGGTCATACAATTCCCGGATAGACCGGACTCTAATACAAATCGCTGGCCTTCTGAAGATAGAGTGCCAGTGATCGTACCATCAGATACTATCAATCTCGCTTTGTCCAACTCGGATCCATCTTCGCGTCTAAGTATCCTCAAAGTATGTGATCCAGCAGATAAATTATTAATAGTATTAACTTGAAAAGTTGCCCATCCGGTAGTTGTAATATTATTCTGAAGTATCCAAGGTCCATTATCCAATTTATACCAGAAGGAGTTATTAAGTATACCGTTGAAGTTAGCAGTCATCTCAAAACTTAATGCTGCATCCTCGCTAGTTATAAAGTCAAATGATACCTGACCAGGTGTGTTATCGGTCGGATTACCAACTAGAGGGCCGCTATTGTTAGGCCAAACGATAAAACTCCCGTTAGACGCTTGTGGATCACTCATGACTTCAAATGGTGCAAATAAAACCTGGTCAGAGAGGTCTTCTAACTCCACACTAAGTGAGGACAACTCTAGACTACTCGATATAGATCCTGAGGTAGCCGATAAAATCACATGGTCTAATTGGGATCCATCTTCTCTTCTTAGTATACGCAGTGAGTGAAGGCCTGGGTCGAGGTTGTTAAATACAGTAGGACTTATGACCTGCCATCCGAATGTAATTCCGGCATTCTGTATTTGCCACGGTCCGTCGTCCAGTTTATACCAAAAAGAGTTGTCTCCACCATTAGGGAAATCAACTCTAATCTCAAATTGCACGTTTGTCGACTCGGTCAATGTAAAATCTATAGCTACTTGCCCAGGTGTATTATCAGTTGGGTTGTTGATCAGTGGACCACTGTTATCTGGCCATACTATAAACTCTCCGAGAGATGCAGATGGATCTGTCATCACCTCGAAAGGCGCGAACTGGTTTTGGTTAGATAGATTTTCTAACTCTATGGTTATGCTTGGTTGCTCTGGACTAACAACGCTACCACCTTCTGACAAACATGCTTTCAATATATCCCCTTGTGCGATGACCCATGTCTGTTCGGTGTCGCCAACATTAAAAAACTTTTCTGCTCCGCCTTGATCTCCAAATCTATCTCTAAACCCTAGGATCATATCACCATTTTCGGCAAACTCTATATCTGAAAGAATAGCCTGAGGAAAGCCAATCTCATTATCGATTTCATGCGGCGCAAAGTTGGGTGTACTCTGCCAAGGGTTCCATACTCCAGGGGCATCGGGGTTGTTAGCCGCACCGATAAATGCCTGACGATCATATCCTAAGGAAAAGGTAAGCTCGAGTTCAAACGTACCATCTTGCACATCTAAAGAATGCACATAAGCTTCACTACCGTTTTCATCGACACTCCCGATCCAAAGCAGATCTTCGTGCCACGCTAAGCCAAAAGGACGATGTCTACTAGCTCCAGTCGCATCTGGCGATGGCCAAGTATTCACTATAGTTGCAGCGCTTGCAACTCCGCTTGATACATCTAAGGCATAGATGATCCTATCAAACAAATTCAGCACATAGAGTGTAGAAAACTCGTCATCTATCTCGATATCTCCAAAGCTTCTCTTTCCAACTCCATCAAAGGAGGCATTGCCGACTCCTAGGTCTAGCAATGATCCATTAAACATGGAAGTAAAATCATGTACGTCAGCACCTGCAACATTATTTACGGAAGTGAGATCATCCAGGTTTATGACTCCCGTGAGGTTTCCTTCTAGATCAAGCTGGTAGATGGCATCTGGCCCCTCGGGACCGAAACTAGTATACCGCTTATGAAAAGCTCCAGCATAATACCGTTGTGTTGTCTGCTGCCATGCTAAGCCGTATACAGTCCCTACTTGATCGTATGTGGCGATCACCTGTGCCTCATAGTCAGGAGTGACATTCACTCCTTCAAAGTCGTGACCATCAGCACTAGAAGGCAATCTAAGAATCGCAGGTTCAGGACCAGATGTGCCTATATCTCCTTCGACATAACATGGTATTACAATAAATGGGTCTTCACATGAAGTATCAGTCATCTTGAGGCCTAACGAAGCTGCACTTCCATCAGCAAATAGCTGCTGAATAGATCCAGCATTATCAGGACCTATAGAAGTCTCGATATATACATCCTCCCAACCTTCAAATATGATCTGATAGCGCGTCAGTTGATCCAAGCCAGCAAAAGAAAACATCCCATCTTGATCAGACGTAGTCTGTGTTACTAATCCAGTATCATCATATACGGATACGGTGATATCTGCAATTCCTTCTTCAGTAGGATTCACTATCCCATCATCATCTGAGTCTAAAAAGACTACTCCACTTATGGTTCCATCTTCTTGTTGATCATCAACCGTAAATGTGCGGATATCCAAAAATCTCTCTCCGATTATGGAAGATGAAGCCTGCGTGTAAACGATCACTTGAGAGCGCAGCATGCTAAGCTGAGTAGTCAACATGACTAAACAGACAATTATAGCGGCTAGGTCATACCGCATAGATATTGTCACCCTCTGGGTTGGCATTAGTTTACTCCTTAGAAGAGCACTAGAATAGAAAAGTTAATCTCTATTAGCTCTCAGCTCAGACCGCTGGAATAGGAGGTAGTTTGGAGTTATATGGATGTTAGATCAATATTGTCTAACCGGTACGTTGATGCATTCTAACGGCCTATGTCAAAGCTAATGAAATCATTAACATATTACAATTAATTGCATACATAATTATTCAAAAGCACTAGGGTTTACATGGATAAGTCATACCCGCAGTTATACACCCATCGAATACCCCGATATCGAGAGATTCAGAAGCTCTCGATTTTAGATGGGCATTATTGTTTTATCATCTTCTGTATGACAGATGAGTTTTTACTTTTTAGCTCTACAAGATAGATACCTGGCAACAAGTTACTGGCATCCACTTTTGAGGTATTATAGCCTTCAGATAGTTGGATGGATTGTGATTTCACAAGCTGACCACTCGTAGTATACATGCTCACCTCAAGGACATCAGGCTGGTCATAGCTCCCAGATATCGTAAACTGCTGATCAAAAGGATTAGGGCTTGCTACAAGTGATGACAACATGTTATCGCCTTCTTCTCTTTCTAATATCCAATCCGAGCTCAGCATACCAGTATTAAAGTCTCCCATGTATATAGAGCCTCGCTGATTCAACCTACTATCACCAGCTAATCTGACATGAAGGATCTGACCACTCAAATCTTGAGTAGCAAGAACCACTAGTTCGTCAGAAGACTCTCCAGAGATCACCCTATGAGCCACCTCTGTGCCAAGGTTCGTATATACTTCTAGTACATCTGCAGGGCTGAATTTTCCTTGTAAACTCAGTGAGAAAGTACTGTGCACTTGCGGCACTTGTATGGATAGTAAATCGGCCTCAGAAGAGAAGCTAGATATCTTTTTGCCACTTCGTCCAGAAGCTACCTCTCCTGGTCTCCATGAAAAGTTAACATCCCCAGTTTTTATACCAACTAGTGAATACTGGTGCCTGAATCGAGCTATCCTGATAGGAGAAACTAATCTAGTGTGATGAAGGCCTGCAAAGTGGTATTGGACCTTTTCATCATAAAATTTCCATGCATCATATTCTATCTCAAAGTTGGGGATGTCATATATGATATCAGCTATAGCCCAATAGTCATCGAAGTCTATATCTCCGTCGTTATCTACATCTGCTGCCGCTTGAGCTTCTGGAGTAGGTAAGTCTTCTATACCCATGGCCTGTCTTAGCACTAGAATCATATCTAGTGGATCGATGCCTTTTGCTACATCTGGATCCTCAAAAGAAGCAGATACTACAGGTCGTCCAAGGTCAAACGTTATACCTCTTACTCCATATATACCGCTTTCATTAGAGTTGCCCTCAGCTACAAACTCGCCCTCTGACATGACAGTGATAGAAGCTCCTACGAGTGGGTCGTTATATCTATCAGTCACTCTACCTGCGATTTGCATAGAGGTCGGATCACACTGCGCATGATCAGCGACAAAGAGAGTTACATTACAAGATGCTTGTACTCCGTTTTTGCCGCTTACGTATACTTCCATTTCATTCAAGCCGATGCCATCAGGACAATTAAAAGTAAGGCTAGGCACTATTGTATCAGGAAAAAAACTATAAGTCAGGTTATCGTCATGACAAGGTCCTTCCACTTTATGGACAAAGTCAGCCGCCCAGATACTTGCCCCATGAGCATCACTTATAGACGTACTTAGGTCCTGTATGCAGATGATATTAGGTGGGTTTCTATCCAGTATGACTAGCTTTTGGGTACATGCACTTTTATTATTGCATCCGTCACCTAGGTGCCAATCAAGGTGATATTCTCCTTTTTCCAGATAACCTAGATCAACATGAAACTCTTTATCACTATCGACTCTGAACCATTTGGTGAGGACTACTTGCTTTTTACCCGCTACATCCTTTGACACCTCCAGTTCGATCGATATCTCATCACTCCGACACTTCCCAGTATCGCTTGCTCTATTCTTCAGTTGTACCCGAGTAGTACAAGCGTTTTCTAACTCTATGGTAATATCATCGCAAGAGGCTAGCATAGGAGGATCTTCATCTAGGATTTTGATCACTTGCGTAAATGTATACCACCCGTCGCGTTCAAAATCTTTTGCACCTAAGCCATAGGCAAAGTAGGATCTGTGCACATCTAAGTCATATACCAACACATATCTTTCAGACTGCGTATTAGCAACCGTATTAGGTTCAAATTCGCACCAGTCAACAACAATCCATTCTCTAAGGATCTTACCACAAGAACCCCCTTGTCCAAAAAGCAGCCTGTCTTCAAAAGTAGGTATGACCTGAGAGCAACTACTCGACTTAAATCTCACTTGATCCTTAGGGTTAGCCTCACACACAAACGATGGATTCATAGGAATTCCTTCATCTAAGAACCAAGGATCTTTGTGATAGTCAGAGTTTCTAAAGTCCCTAAGTGGGATTCTGAATTTCTTAAATCCTCGAGTGAAAGTGACTTCTATATCTATGTTACCACCATCTACCTTATCAAGAAAAACCTCATCAGAATAATGAAGAGGCCACTCTATAGATGTAGGATCAAAGCGCCCAAAACCATGTACCCAGTCATAGTCGGTACATGTGTAGATCGTGCATTTAGATGGTTTAGGCTTCTTAGGGTCTGAGTACCCATGAGTTATAAGTGACAATATTATAACAAGTGTAAAGAGAAACCTCATATGATAGTTTTTTTCATAAGTGATTGATAATCAGCAGCGAGCAAGATATAAATAGAGATTTAATTAATAATTAAAATCTGCCATCTATTTTATACCGATAGCTGACTTCTACTACAGAACTAGTAGAAACACTTATAAAAAAACGTCCTCTTACTTCATAAAGATGGCATCATCCATATCGATATTAGCAGAAGCTTCCTCTAACTTAAGATTCATAGAGGCTCCACCTGGAAGCATACCTGCAACACTTACACTATGAGGAAACATCACCCCACTAACTGACTTATAGTCTGAAAAATCAGAGGTAATTGTTATCTCTCCTTGTGGTCCAGGAGCTGCCTCAGATGATCTAACTAAAAGACCAGAATGGACATCATAGTATTCTGTTTTTGTTTTACCGTCAGGATACTTCACGGATACTCTGTAAGCATCACTCCCACCTATGTTGTCTATAGATTTTAGCTCGAGGTTGACTCCTTGTTCGCTATAGACAGCCTGCTCTACGATAAGAGCATCTCTACGAGCATCTTCTAATGCTGGCCCCTCTGTCATCACCTGTTCTTGTCCCATCCCCGAAACAACCATCTGCGTTCCATCAAACTTTTGTTCTTGAAAGACTATTGCGCCATTGCCCATTTTCATAGCCGACTTCATACCATCTTTTTGATAGGTCTCTAATATCACATCTTGCCCCATCATATTGGTCGTGCTCTTGGTATATAAGTTCTTAATCATGCTGATCTTATCCGCGCCCCCTATCGCGTTTATATACTTCTCGATCACTTGGGCACCCGATATGTTAGTTGGTAGTGGTGTATCATTTACTTCCAAAACATTTGCGAAAGCGTCATAAAAGGTGATCTCACCATCATCATCAAAGGCCTTCAGTTTATCAGCTACGTCATCTTTATTGCCAACGACTACTATGCTCATCGTCTCAGGATTGAGGTACTTATTAGCCATATTCATAATGTCCTGGGAAGTTACAGCATTCAGTCTTTTAAGGTATTTCTGGTAGTAGTCTGAAGGAAGATTATATCTAGCGATGTTATAGGCGAACCGGGCGATAGTCTGCGGTGACTCCAGGCTTCTTGCGAATCCTCCTGTCATATAGTTCTTCATGCTAGTAAGCTCCTCTTCATCTACGGCCTCTGTCCGAAGCCGATTAATCTCATATAACATCTCGACCAGACTACTATCAGTTACTTCTGATCTTGTACTTGCGCTAGCATTAAATGAAGCAGTGACTGGATCAGACCTAAAAGAAGAACCTGATCCATATGTATAAGCTTTGTCTTCTCTCAAATTTTGATTGAGACGACTTGAAAATCCACCGCCCAGTAATGAGTTCATGACCGAAGCAGGGATCACATCGGGGTCACCTGGCCGCAATCTAAAGGCAGAGGCCACATTGATAACACTTTGTACAGCACCATCTTTATGTGCGAAACTAACTTGACTATCTTCTTTAACTGGGTGTACTCTTCTAGCAGGTCTCTTAGGCATCCTTCCTTCCCATGCGCCGAAGTATTCCTTGGCAATAGATTTGGCTTGAGCCATATCTATGTCTCCAACCATGATCAAGTATGAGTTAGATGGGACATAGAACCTCTTATAGTATTTCTTTAGATCTTCTATACCTATATTCTCAACATGCTGTGGAGTCTGGATCTCACCATAAGGGTGTCTATCACCATAAAGCACTTTTGCCCTGACATTAGAAGCGATAGAATTTGGATCCGTCTTTTGAGATTCGAGCCCAGAAAGAGTTTGTGTTTTAATTTTGGCCAACTCATCTTCTGGAAATGAAGGATTATACAAGACGTCTGTCATGAGCGACAGTATTTTATCCTGATGCTTAGTGAGAGCCGTCGCAAATATCCCACCTGGACTAGAAGATACTGATCCTCCTATAAATTCTGAAGCCTCATCTATCTCAGCCTTTGTCATGCTCTCCGTACCTCTTCTTATGATAGTAGATGCCATAGAAGCATATCCTACTTTATCTCTCTCAGCGACGGGATCATTAATCAGTCTAAGCTGAAAAGAAACTTGTGGGATTTTATGGTTTTCAACTACTATAACCTTCAAGCCATTATCAAGATCAAAGGTCTCAGCTTCACCGATGTTGATAGCTGGGGCTGCCGCTGGTACTGGGGCTGTAGCTCTAAAAGCTTCTGGATTTTTATCCATCATATCTGCGGCCTTATGCTCCATTTGTTCTGTCGACTCCTGGATGACATCTGTAGTCTTCTGACTACATGCTAATAAGAATAGCGTCAGTGATATCAGGTATATATATGTAAGTCTCATGATTCTTATCTTTTTTAATACTCGGTTTATTGGTCAGCGGATTTTGGCAAGTAATGAAGTATTACTCTAGCATCTGGATCATAATACTTCTTTGCAACAGACCTTATATCTTCTCTCGTTACAGCGAGGTATCTATCTAGTTCAGTATTGATCAGGTCAGTTTGACCATAGTACATATAGTAATTAGCAAGACTTTCTGCTATACCCGCTATACGAGCATTACCTGTTATGAAATTACTTTCTACTTGATTGCGCAGTTTTTGAAATTCCTTCTCGGTGATCAATTCCGTACGTGCTCGCTCTATCTCTGCATCTATCCCTTTCTGCAGGTCCATCACATCTACACCCATATTGGCTATACCAAAAGTGATAGCAACACCTGGGTCCTCTAGCTCAAAAGGAAATCCTCCAGAAAACAGTGCTAATTGCTGCTCATCTACAAGCGCCTTATTCAGTCGAGAGCTTGCTCCTCCAGATAAGAGAGTGTTCAACATATTCACGGCATAAAATTCCTTCGTACCCAGCGCCGGGATACGATATGTCGTTATCACAGCAGGAAGTTGGATGTTGTCATACACGGTATCGATGCTCGCACTACTGAGATCTGGTTCAACCATACTAGGACGGTATACGTCAGTTGTCTTGATAGGTATCGTGCTAAAATATTTCTCTACAAGCTTTCTAGTTTCGTCTATGTCGATATCTCCAGCTATAGAAAGTACAGCGTTATTGGGAGTATAGAAGTCATTGTAAAAATCTTTATAATCCTGCTCTGTAGCTGCATTGAGATGATCCATAGAACCTATAGGAGTCCATCGATATGGATGCTCCTTATAAGCTTTCTTCATAGCATTCTCCTGAAAAGTACCATATGGCTGGTTATCTACCCTTTGCCTTCTTTCTTCTTTGACAACTTCGCGTTGTGTCTCGACACCAGTGATATCTACTCTGGCATGAAGCATGCGCTCACTTTCTAACCACAGCCCAAGTTCTAATTGATTAGACGGAAGCAATTCGTAGTAGTACGTCTTATCTTGGGAAGTATAAGCATTGTTAGCTCCACCTGCATTGGTGATATACTTGTCAAACTCTCCCCTATCGATATTTTCTGACCCCTCGAAAAGTAGGTGCTCAAAGAAGTGAGCAAACCCCGTTCTATCGGGTTTTTCGTTTTTTGATCCAACATGATACATGACCGATACGACCACTATAGGTGTCGCCTTATCTTGATGAAGGATTACGTGTAGTCCGTTATCTAGATCGTACTCGGTATATTCGATTTTGTTAGTCTGTCCTACACCTTGTATCGCAAACAACAAGGAGGTAAGGAGGAGCAAGTATTTCATTCTTCAGATGTTTTAAAATATAGAGCTAACAAGATATCAATCTATGGCTCCATATATGAGCAATTATAAGAGTCTTAACTATTTATTAGTGACTTCTTCGACTTTTCTGCGGTTGTCGTTACTATTCGTATCTATCAGCTTGTTATAAGGATCTATCCCAACCTCTACTGGTTGACCGTCAACTTCTATAGTGAGACTATTTTTGATGTCCGTTATCTTATGCTTTCGTAAATACAAGACTTCTTCTTCACCCTCCTCATCGAGTCCAAAAATTCCTACATCGATATAATCACTCAGTGGATAAGACTTAGTAGTTCTAGATGATCCTTCAGTTGGTACTTCTAATGTATTGCCTTCTTCATTAGTGTATAACCGTTTGCCAGTATCATCGGCACGATACTTTGTTACTTCCACTTCAAACTCTACCTTATACCTATCATCAGATAACTTTTCATATGACGACTCCAAGACACGATTATCATATGCTGTGATATGCTCAAATCCATCTTCTACAAAGTAGTCTAGACTGTCTGGTGTCACAGCATATAGGTATTCTAAAAGCTCTAGACAAGTGGTATAGGGTGGCTCTTGAAATGCCACATCTGATACATATGATCTTAGGGCACTATTCAGCGTATCCTCTCCGATATAATCAGACAAGGCATAGAAGATAAGTGCTCCTTTGTTATAATGGATATGCTGTTGATTTTCCACATAGGCAAGTGGTTGCTCCTTTTTGCGCTCCACTGTTCTTCCGAATAAGTATCTATCCAATGCATCTTTGAGGAAAGTACGCATTTGGTCTTGCCCATGTTCGTGTTCTAGGACTTTGAGTGAGACATATTCTGATAGGCTCTCACTCATGACTGTTGCACCTTGCACCTTCGCTCCTATCACTTGGTGTGCCCACCACTGGTGAGCTACTTCATGTGCAGTGATACTATAAGGATAGTTGACGCCATCATCTTCGTCATCGACATCAGCTATGAATCCAATTCCTTCTGAAAAAGGGACTGTATTAGCAAATGATTGTGCAAAACCTCCAGACGTAATTGGAAATTCTAATATCCTCAACTGATCATGCTGATATGGGGAGAAGTTTTCACTACAGTATGCCAGTCCCGCCTTGGCACCTTTCATCATCCGCGCCAAGTTAAAATCATGGCTTGGGTGGTGATAGATGGTTATCGGCATACCCTCCCAGTTATCTTTATACTCTTCATATCGCGCCGATATCACATTATAAAAGTCGAGCATCTTGCTCTGCATCTTGTAATGAAAATATCGCCTCCCATCTTCTTCCCACTCTCGTTGTAGCTTGCCTGGCACCATGGCTATCTGATCAGTAGAAGTGCTAACTGTAGCTTCAAACGATATCCAATCAGCATCACTAGAGATATAATTATTTCGCAGCGCTAAAGAATCTGTCGGTGCTGCAAGCCTTTCTCTAGGTGGCAGTCCATACTTCTCGCGTGTCTTTGTATCAGTTATCTCATACTGATCCTCATATCCTATACTTGGGAAGACACTGCTATTAAAAAAAGTACCATTCCGTAGGACGGGTCCATACTTCCTGAGTAACGTGTTTTCTTTATTAGCTACTGTAAATGACAACTCAGTTGTATCCCCAGGTAGAAGTGCAGGAGATATGGCTAGGCGAAGTACATTGTGTATAGTATCTTTTTCCTTGTGCACTTGGTCACTGATAGTAATCTCAGGTGTGAGATTATTATAATCCAGATATACAGTATCGATGGCAACCGCTGTCTTATTGACTAGTTGATAGCGCCCCATCCCACGGATATCTCTTTTAGAAGTATAAAGGTCAATATCAAGATAGACATCAACTATCCTAGGTTGCGATTTAGACTGATATCGTTTATAAAGTTTTTCTTTTTCAGCTTGACGAGATTCTACAACCTTAGATGACACAAAGTCATTCTCAATATTATTCTGTGCATATATCCACAAACCCAAAGCCATAAATACTATCAAACAAATAGCACCAATAAGCCCGGATATCCATCCGAGCCTGGACTTGGCTCGCACCCAAGACTCCTTGAAAGATCTCTTTTCTCCGCGACTCCAAAATAGATAAGCAAGAATTAAAAAGAACCCTCCAAGACCCGACCAATAAATTTTATAAATAAAGTACCTCGGCAAACTGCTTCCATAGCCTGACATGTCACTATATCTCACACCAGGGCCATCGTTATACTTATAGACCGATTGCTCAACTCCAATAAGGTCAAGGAAATTCATGCCTATCGAAATGGCTAAGAGCAAAAATAAACCCAAATAAAAATTAGGAATTAGCGCATACACAGCTAGTGCGAGCATCGTCCAGATCATATAGTTGATAAGCCTTACTCCGTATAAATCAGCCAGGTATAGATCTAACTCAAAATTAAAATACCCATTATAAATCTGTAGTCCTATCCCAGTTATGATCACCACAGCAAGTAAGACCATCTGCATAACAGTGATAGACAAAAAGTTAGAAGCGAGATAAGACCAAGTTTTGACGGATGATGCATCCTCAAGTTGATAGACTCTTGTTGTGCGAGATCTTTCCGCTAATCGACCGGCATATATAAAAGTGAGCAAGACTATAAACAAGCGAAATATACCCCCTGGCGTACTAAGAATCTCTCTTGTAACAGGTAGCGTACTTGTCTGATAAATCTGTCCTCCGACGGCAGACATGATTATCATAAATAATACAGCCAAGATGACAATCACAATAAAAGGACCTCCTTTTAAAATATACTTTAGCTCTATCCTAGATCTACGCCAGACACTTTGAAAGGATGTCAGTATACCATAATTATAACTGACCGCAGGTAGCTTGACACGCTCTGACAATCCAGCCCTAGTAGACATATCAGGTTTAGCGGCCTTCTTCTTCCACCATTGTAAGCTGATTGGTTGGCTATGAAATTTGAATTTGACATAAGTCAATGCAAAAATCAAAAGAGAGATAGCCATCCAGATAATCCGATTTTGAATAACCAAACTTTTGATGGGGAGCATATTCTCATTTTGCTCGAATATGGTCCAATACTTCGTGTAGTATACAACTGAATTCAAACCAAAGGGATCGAGATATGCACCTATCTTAGTGAGATCCTGATCCGCCAGATACAGATCGGCCATACTCTGTCCAAAATAAAGCACTGCCAAAGCAACAAAACCTGCGATAACACTTCTAGTGAAGAGAGTCACACTAAATACAATCGCAGAAAACAGGATTAAATTAGGAATGACAAATAACGCATATGTCTGCAGATAAGAATTAAAACTAAAAGGAGCTACGAGAGATTGATCTACACCTGGGATAGTTGTTCCTATCTGCATCCCAAATCCCATCAAGATCAATAGAAATATTGCAATACTCAAACCTGCTAAAAACTTCCCAAAAATGTAATCAGCTTTCTTAAAAGGATAACTGTAAAGCACCTGATACATATTACTTTGGTAGTCTTTCTGCACAGTGGACCCTATGATAGATGGAAGTAAAAAGAAGGTAAATGCAGATAAGGATCCAAGGATCATAGCTATCTGTAGCGGACTATTGATATATGTCAGACCGGATACTGTAGCTGTACGATCATCAAATACCCCCCCGGCACTAGCCGTAAAAAGCGCCCCGATGCCAGTAAGAATAACACAATAGACATAGAAAAGTGGTTTATTGAACCACTGCCCTATTTCAAATAAGTAGATCGTCTTCATACTAGGGCAGCTTGATATCCATATAGGTAAGAGAAGTACACATCCTGAATCTCTGGTGACACTTGCGTGAACTCTGGTCCTGGACTCTGCTCCGCGTAGATTCTCACATTAATCAAGTCATCTGGTCTGTATGAGTGAGACAGTACTTTGTATTTTTCTCCAGCTAATTCTGCTGCATCCCTATCCATATGTGTAGACCATACTTGTTGCCCCATGGCAGCAACAGCATCACTAGGTGAAGACCTAAGTAGGATTTTGCCTTGATTCATAATCGCCATATCTTGACAGAGCTCTTCTACATCTTCCACGATATGTGTACTAAAGATGACGATATGATCACGTCCTATTTCTCGTAGTACGTTTAAAAACCTTCTTCTTTCGGCTGGGTCTAAGCCAGCGGTTGGCTCATCGACGATGATGACTTCTGGCTTATTGAGCAGCATCTGAGCGATACCAAATCTCTGCTTCATACCACCAGAGTAAGAAGAAACACTCTTCTTGCGAACTTTGGTGAGGTTCGTTATCTCCAGCAGATATGATACAATCTCTTTTCTTTCTTTCTTGGACTTGATTCCTTTAAGAGTTGCAAAATAATCTAGTAATTCTAGCGCTGAGATACCTGGATAAACACCAAATTCTTGCGGCAAGTAACCCAGCAATCTCCTGAACTCCTGCGGACTTTCCAAGACATTCATATCATCTAGAAAGACTTCTCCGTTATCAGGACCTTGAAGGGTGGCGATCGTCCTCATCATCGTAGATTTTCCTGCACCGTTAGGGCCCAGAAGACCAAACATGCCAGTAGAAATATTGAGGTCGATATTATCTAGTGCCTTTACTCCGTTGGGATAGGTCTTTGTTAGACCAGATATCTTAAGTAGCATATGTAAATATTGTAAAAACTAGCGTGTAAATTATACACTCCATGTTAATGATCGCATGATACGGACACCTATTCAGATTAACGCATCAACATAGGATACTAAAGACGACAAATAATATACTAGCTGACGATATTACTTCTTGACTTCGCTTAGTTCGACCCTGATTTTTCAGTGCTCTGGATGAGATCATTCATTATAGCCATAGTCTCATCAAGATATATATCTCCATTGACCTTGTCCATCCAAGAGGCCTGCCTTGCTTCGTTTTCTTCTTCGGATATTTCCGTATCAAACTCAAGCTGTACGACATGCGTCACTCTCTCTTCTGAGTTAGATTCAAAGAGTGCTTCGTACTTTTCATTCTCTTTATCTAGATCTTTGAGATACGCCTGATACGACTCCAAATCCAAAGGCACATACGACTCGTCCTTGTTGTCTTTTAGCCAGGCTGCATATTCTTTAATCAACGTATAGGTTTCACTTTCGTAAATTCTTGCTTTATGGCGACTCTTAATTTTGTCTAGTCCAGATGGAGTATAGACCTCCTGACTATGATCTACTTCCTTTATTTTCGACCATTCTAATGCACGGTCATTTTCTCTTTCACCCGTGGGTATCTCATCATATACATCTGGTAGATGCAAATCTGGCTCAACTCCTTTTAATTGAGTGCTTGCTCCATCTACCCTGTAATACTTCTGTATCGTAAGTTTGACCTCTCCCAGTGGCTTAAGATCATCACTGCCGCTGATGGCTCTGTCTAGATCTATAAAGTTTTGGACACTTCCTTTACCGAACGATTGACTCCCGACGATAAGAGCTCGATTATAATCTTGTAAAGCCCCAGCGACTATCTCTGACGCCGAAGCACTAAATGAGTTTATCAATACAATCAAAGGACCATCATACTTGACACTCTTATCTTCATCATCATAGACATAAGGCCTTCTCTCTCTAGACTTTACTTGTACTATCGGCCCTTCTTCTATAAAGAGTCCACTGATATTTATAGCATCTACTAAAGCTCCTCCAAGATTATCGCGAAGATCAAGTACAAGACCTTCCATACCCTCTGCCTTCAGAGAGTCGATTAATATCGCAACATCTGTGGCGCTACTATTCGCCTTAGGACCATCAAAACTGTTGTAAAACATAGGCAAGTCTATGTAGCCATACTTTTCGTTTGACTCTGGATTACTGATGATAGCACCTCTGGCTCTCGCAATCTCCAAGTTGATGACATCGCGAGTTATCGTGATGTCTTGCTCACTATCATCTTTCTTCCTTACAGTAAGGGTAACTTTTGTATCCTTCGGTCCACGTATCAGTGAAACGACATCATCGATCCGCATACCTGTGATATCCACAGGCTGCTCGCCCTCCTGGGCAACTTTGAGGATAAAGTCATTGACCTCTATTTGTTCATCTTTCCAGACAGGGCCACCTGGCACTATGGTGACAACTTGAGTGAGCTCACCGACAGTACTTAACTGCGCACCGATTCCTTCAAGCTTCCCTCCCATACGCATACTAAAATCTTGCTTCCCTTTTGGGCTGAAGTAGCTCGTATGCGGATCATACTGACGAGTGATAACATTTAGATACTGCTCTAATCTATCAGACCGTCTGAGCTTTTCATAACTTTCATACCAACTATCATAGGCCTCTATGATTTCATCACGGGATTCTTTTTCGAGTTCTTCTATTGATTTCTTTTCATCTTCAGTTTCTTCTTGGGCAGCGACCTTACTTTCCAACTCCTGAAGAGTATAATATTTGAGTCTCTTGTACCACCTACTTTTTAATTCACCTTCATCGGCAGCATAGTTCATCTCTTCAAAATCCAAGTTTACCTGGCCTTCCTCATTGAAGTTAAAGGGAGTATCCAGTATTTCTTTATACAAGTCTTGACTAGCGGCTACTCTTCGATCAAAGATGGAGATCACATCATCCAGAAAAGTCAGGTCGGATTGTACTGTTAGATCATCGATGGCAAGTTCATATCTACGCAAATCTTCGATATCCTGCTGGATGAAGAATCTCTTTCTACCATCGAGAGATACGAGAAACTCGTCAAAAACGCTTTTTGAAAATTCGTCATCGAGAGCGACAGGATCAAGATGTGCTTCATTAAGCGCTAACATGACTGACTGAAGTATCACTCTCTCCTTTTCAGGAGAAATAGCCTTACTTTTTCCAGTATAATAAGAAGATATCCAACCGATACCGGCTACTAAAACAAGGATCCTAAACATAATCTTGAGATTCATCTGCACTCTATAAGATAT
>CAYYBR010000004.1:0-39614 GCA_964470035.1 uncultured Saprospiraceae bacterium | reverse complement strand
ATCCATGACAATGTGATCGAGAGCCCTGACGCTACACCTGATGTTACTACCGATATGGGCAAGCTAGTGACTGGTGTCCTCGGAGGCAAGGTCTACGACATCGTAATCGATGGAATCTTCAAGCCAGCTACCATGGATAAGGATGGTCCTCCGACGACTTACTGCTTTCAGAACAATGGCGATATCACTTTCGTAAATCTTAATGCTGGCAAAGGAATGGATCCAGCACAGATGATTCAAAATCTGGATTTCGACTTATCAAAATACAACTGTGCCCTTCCAGATTTTGACACCTCTAAGCATGATGATTGGTTAGCGAGCAACTAAGCAGCATATTATTCAATCTGCTAAAGAGTTTAATGTCGAGTGTGAGAAACTATATCAACATTGCATTAAGAGTAGTGGTAGTGTCAGTATTACTAGGACTTTGTTTTGTCGAGTGCAGTCCTAAAGTCACTTACATCAAAAATCCTGACACCCCACACAAGAAGCTTTCAGCATACGGGTTCTTTGGTGCTGACATGGCGAGCCTGAATCCTACACAAGGTGTTCTTCCATATGACTTGAACTCTCCCCTTTTCTCTGATTACTCTCAGAAGGCTAGATTCGTATGGATGCCTGATGGGACGAGTGCCGCGTATACCGAAGATCATGTCCTTGACTTTCCTTTAGGGGCAGTACTCATCAAGAACTTTTTCTATCACAATGATGATAGAGATCCAAGTCTCGGCAGAAAAATCATAGAGACTAGATTACTCATCAATCGAGGTGAAGAGTGGGATGCTTATGGATATATCTGGGATGAAGATCAATCAGATGCTACCTATACGATAGTTGGAGATATCAAGGATATCTCATGGGTAGATATCGATGGCGAAGAACGTCATGTGAATTATTTCGTCCCTAACAAAAACCAATGCAAGGGGTGCCACTCCTATAAAGAAAAACTCTTGCCCATAGGACCTAAAGTCCGTAATCTGAACAAAGACTTTGCCTATGAGGTCGGTACTCAGAACCAACTTACTCATTGGAAGGACATAGGCTATCTCGATAGACTGAGTTTAGCTGAAGCACCAGCCGTAGCTAAGTGGGATGATACTACCATCGGTATCCATGATAGAGCTATGGCTTATCTGGACATCAACTGTGGACACTGCCACAATCCTTATGGTGCGGGTCATACCTCAGGTCTTACCTTGCTTGCACATAGTGACCCGGGCTTAAAACTAGGTATCTATAAACCTTCTGTAGCCGCTGGCGCTGGTACCGGAGGTCATACCTATGGCATCGCTCCAGGCAGTCCAGAATCATCTATCATGGTATATCGTATGAACACTGACAACCCTGGTGCCATGATGCCAGAAGTAGGTAGACAGCTCATACACGATGAAGGTGTAGAGTTGATATCTGATTGGATAAGACAGATCCCAGAAGAAGACTTTGCCCATCTACTCGAGGGCCTCTGACTAAGCTATGCTAATCCAACAAATCCGAGATAGTTTTGCCTATCTATAGTCATAAATGTGGCATCTGGATAATGTTTAGCCCATGATTTAGGAGCCTTTGTTCTTTTAGTCTTCCATTTAAATTCATAGCCATCAAGACTGCCATCCTTACTCTCTAGATAATCCAACTCTGCACCAGAGTAGAGTCTCCAGAAGAAGTGATTGGGGGTGGGTCTGTTATAGTCGTTATAGCGTTGTCGCTCGATGAACAAAAAGTTTTCCCAGAGTTGCCCCTTGTCATTGCGTATCGCCAATGACTTAAAGTTATCAATGAGCGCATTTCTTATGCCTAAGTCATAGAAATAAAACTTGCTCATCCGGGTGATTTCATTGCGCAAGTTGGTGCTATATCCATTGAGAGACTTGATGACAAATGACTTCTCTAAGAGATCTATATAGTGCTGTACGGTCTCAGTACTCATACCAAGCTGTCTCCCTAACTCATTAAAAGATACCAGAGAGCCTACTTGATAAGCCAACAATCTCAGTAGATCTTTGAGCTTGCTAGAGTGCCTGATCCCACTTAACTCTAGCACATCTTTATAGAGATATGAGCTAGTGATCATACGGAGATACTCACTTCGATCCTCTCCAGATGTAAGACTATATACTTCTGGATACGAACCATATATCAGTAAGTCTTCTATGAGTAGATCCGCATCAAATGCCCCTATATGATCTGATATCTCTTGCAAGCTTAGTGGGTGCATCTCAAAAGACCAAAACCTCCCAGCCATAGATTCTTCTACTGCATGAGCTAGATCAAATGCTGATGAACCTGTGGCAATGACTTTCGTATCAGGTAGGTGGTCATGGATAATCTTTAGGGTCTTTCCGATCCCCTCTAAGCGCTGTGCTTCATCTATAAAGAGAAAATCATAACCTTCTACAAATCGCTTCAACTGCTGCAGATTATGACTTTCTAATATGTCACGATACTCCCCTAGGTCAGCATCGATATATCTAACCTTCTCTTTCTTTATCAACTTTTGGAGCATCGTCGTCTTTCCTACTTGACGTGGTCCATATACGATGATGGCCTTTCGAGATGTGCTCATTCTCCTGACTATCACATCAGAAAGCTTCCTCTCAAGTACTCCTTTTAAGGTTTTCATGCCGCTAAAATAGAGCACTTAATCGATGAATTCAAGCTAATCCATCTGACAAACTCTATAAATTCAAGCTAATTTATCAGATGAAATCTATAAATTCAAGCTAATTTATCAGATACAGCATAGAAATGTATAGGCAAATCTCGTATCCACAAGGCATAAAACGCTGATAATCAGCATTTACCTTGAGTGAAAAGACTTAAGGGCTTAATACACTTAAGAATCTTGACTTATAAGCATAAACAAGAACCAGCGATAAAAGCAATCCCATGATAGCTCCACCAACATTAGCAGGATCTAGAAGAAGATGAAAAACTGACGCACAGAACAAGATAGCCACACTAAATATCAAGGCAAGAGGCACGTATTTTCCGATGAGGAGTGCCAGCCCGATAAGGATTTCAAAAACTGCTACCAAATTCAAAAAACCAGATGAAAATAAGACTCCCATCAGTTTTCCGAAATCTCCTTCCATAGGAAATGGCGGCAAAAAATTAAGGAATTTGTTCAATCCAAAAACCAACATAAATAAGCCCAGAAGAATCCTGATGCCCATAGTTACTTTAGTATTCATACGACTCAAATAATGTTAAAATAACAATATAACAAGTCTAGCTCAAAAGATTGTGATGAACATCTGATACTTTCATCTCATTAGTTGCACATGAACACTGACAGTAGGAAGATCCAGTCATATATATTTTTATCCATAGCAAGTATCATCGTGATGATTGTGCTATACTTCTTGACCTCATTGGGATACATGGGTCACAACCCTGTCGGTCAAGGAAGTAATTATGAAGCACCACTCATCGTACCAGAGGGATATGCCTTTGCGATCTGGTCAATTATATATCTGGGTATCATCGCCTTTCCTATCTACCAACTCTTGAAGAGAAAGGTCGGTGCGAAAGAGTGGACAAAACTACATATCCTATTTTCGATCAATGCCATTAGCAATGGTCTGTGGCTAGTGGCAGCATCTTACGACTGGCAGTGGATAACTGTTATGATCATCCTTATTATGCTATTCACATTATATCAGATGAATAGCCTTTTGGACCAAAGACTAAGAGCTGGTGATGAGATTAACTATTGGTTAGAGAGATTCCCTCTGAGCATATACTTCGCATGGATCACACTTGCTACAGCACTGAACTTTAGCTCGGCTTTGGATTTTTATAGCTGGTCAGGATTTGGCATAGACCCAGTCACTTGGACTTTGATTATCATGACAGTAGCTGGAGCGATAGCATTCTTAGTGTATCGAAAGTTCAGAGAAGCCTCCTATGCCGGAGTTGTTGTGTGGGCATTCGTCGCCTTATTTGTTAGGCATCAGGGCGAGGTTATGTCTATCGCTGGATTATCCATCATCATAGCCACGATATTTGCACTTCTTACTATCGGTGGCATCCGAAGACAGCTAAGTTTGTAAGCCTCGCACAACTCCCTCTTCTAGCCCTCTCAACTCAGCGAGTCCTTTGAGTCTGCCGATGGCAGAGTATCCAGGGTTAGGCATCTTCAGAAGGTCATCAAGTATCTTATGACCGTGATCTGGTCTCATGGGTATCGATACTTTCCGTCTTTGCTGCACTTTCGTAAATGCCCTAATTACCGCATACATATCCACTTCGCCTTCGAGATGTGCAGCTTCGTAAAAATGTTGGTCATCTTCTCTTTTGACAGCACGCAGATGAATAAAATGAATGCGATCACCAAGTTCTTCGATCATCGCTGGCAAATCATTAGATGGCAATACGCCCAGCGAACCAGTACAAAAGCAAATACCATTTGCAGGACTTTGTACTGCTGATGTTATATATCGAAAGTCTTCGATATCACACACGATACGAGGTAAGCCTAGTATATCAAAAGGTGGATCATCAGGATGTATGGCCAAGCATACACCTACCTCCTCTGCTACCGGTATAACCTCATCTAAAAATAGTGTTAGGTTTTCTCTAAGCACATCTTTGTCTATGTCCGCATAGGTAGCCAACAAATCTTTGAACGCCTGGATATCATCAGACGCCGATGTGGTCTTGCCCGGCAACCCTGCTATGATTTTTAATATCAACTCTTGGATCTCATCTTCGGTAAGCGAGTCGTGATATTCCTGAGCAGCATTTCTCTGTAGAAGCGTATACTCATCATAAGCCTCCGGACGTCGAAGGATATAAAGATCAAATGCAGCGATAGCATCCCCATCATATCTAAGTGCTGAAGAACCGTCTCCTAATGCAAAGTCAAGATCAGTCCTCACCCAATCCATGACCGGCATAAAATTATATGTAACGACTTTGACTCCCACTTCTGCAAGATGGCGGATGCACATCTTATAGTTATCGATATATCGGACATACTCGCCGCTCCGCCTTTTGATATCATCGTGGACTGGTATACTCTCTACTACCTCCCACTCCAGTCCTGCTTTATTGATGATTTCTTTTCGTGCTAGGATGGCTTCTGGATTCCACACTTCGCCGATCGGGACGTCATGTAGTGCTGTGACTACATGGCTAGCTCCAGATTGTCTGATATACTGGAGTGACACTCCATCCTCCTGGCCAAACCATCTCCAGGATTGTGTTAAGCGAGGTGTCATCATACGATCACTTCCTCTAGATCTTTACGATAAGTCCTAGATGCCAGATAAAAGAACAGCCCTGACAGCAACCCTATTGGTATCGTAATCAGGAAGGCATATCTCAAACTGAGCTCTCCATACTGAGGTTCAAAATAGTCACTAAGGGTACCTATGACCAGAGGGCCAAAACCAAGGCCTATAAAGTTCAGCACAAAAAAGAAGATGGAAGATGTGAGTGCTCGCATCTTAGAATTGACAAGACTATACGACACTGCAAGACAAGGCCCCATATATACAGCCGTGAATAGAGAAGTGAAGAAAGACATGGCTATAGCCAAACGTGTTATACTTGAAAAGAACACAAAAATCGAAGGGATGATGTTTATGAGTCCTGCAATCAGTATGATCCAAAGATACCACCGCTTATCTCGCCACTGAAGTTTGTCGCCAAGCAAGCCACCTCCAAATGTTCCGATCATGCCCCCAAATCCGGCTGTAAGGCCCATGGCTATGCCAGCCTCAGCTATGTCGAGATGATGTACACGCTGCCAGAATGATGCTAGAAAATTTCCTACACCGTATGTGATAAATGTGTTTAGCCCCGCAGCGATAGATATGTAGACAAATGTTTTCTTACTCCAGAGATACCTAATCACTTCGAGAAAACTTACATCTGATACTTCTTCGAGTCCATCCGCCGCACCCCTTATCGGCTCTTTTATAAAGAAATAACTCAAGAGCGCTAATACAATACCAGTAAGACCTATCACATAAAATGCATTGCGCCAACCGTATTGCTTTGCTATGATGCCCCCGATCACAAAGCCTAACAATATCCCAAAGTATATGCCCATCGAATAAATCGATAAAGCCGTAGCTCGCTGCTTCTGTGGAAAGTAATCAGATATGATAGCGTGTGAAGGAGGACTACATCCCGCCTCACCAATACCTACGCCTACCCTAGCCAGTAACAAATGAACAAAGTTGCCAGCCAGACCTGATAATGCTGTCATCACCGACCAGATAGCGAGACAGGCAGAGACTATGTTCTTGCGATTATTGCTATCAGCAAATCTTGCAAGAGGTATACCTAAGACCACATATATCGCCGCAAATGCTAATCCCGTCAGCCAGCCTAGATCTTGATCACTGAGTTGAAACTCTGCTTTGATGGGTTCTGCAAGGATGACTATGATCTGACGGTCGATAAAATTGAATGTATAAATGAGCATGAGCATCCATAACACTCCCCATTTATACCATCCTCGTTCTTGATTTTCCATACTTAGCGCAGCTTAATGCGCATAAGATAGTCATCACAAGTCATGTAGAGAACAGTTTTATCGGCATTGAAAGCACAATTAGAAGTACGTTGACCTGTATTGATCTTTCCTAACACTTCTCCTTCTGGTGAAAACACCCATACTCCTCCTGGACCTGTGGCCCATATATGTCCTTCATCATCTATCTTCAAGCCATCGGGAGCACCCGGACCTTTGGCCTCAGGATCATTATAAAAAACACGCTGACGAGTTGGTGTTCCCTCAGGTGAAAGATCAAAGACTGTCCACTGTGGTTCTCCTTCAGAGTTAGCCACATAGAGCTTGCTTTCATCTGGTGACAATCCTATCCCGTTAGGCCTTGGCAGGTTGTCTGCTATCAAGGAAAGTCGCCCAGCCTTGCTTAACCGATATACTCCTTGGAAGTCTAATTCTTTAGCAGGATCATCCACATTTCCTTCAAGCCCATAAGGTGGATCTGTAAAGTATAGATGACCGGCACTGTCATAGGTAGCATCATTAGGACTATTCAGCCTCTTACCTTGATACTGATCGACTATAGTTTCAAACTCCGGTGTTGGTTCTGCCAATGGCGAGGTCATCATAGCCAACCTTCTATCTCCATGTTGACATAGGACCAATCTACCTTTTTCATCGAGTAAAAGACCGTTGGACCCAGGTTCGCCTCCTCTTGGAGTTGTACCAGTATAGCCCGATGGCTCTAAATACAGCTCCTTGCCACCTTCCTCACTCCACTTGTATATTCGATTAGGAGGTATGTCAGAGTACAAGAGATACTGACCATCATCTACCCATAGAGGCCCTTCCGTCCAAGTATGTCCATCCGAGAGTATTTCGATGACAGCACCTTTAGGTATTAGGTTGCCTATCAGAGGATTAAGTCTCTCTATACTTCCTGTTGTTGCATATGATGGCTGATCAGTAACTTTTGATTCTTGCCCCCTCTTCTTATCCTGGCATCCAACCAACAACACGAGACCGATAGCCATACAGATCACTCTTTTCATACGTACATCTTTGATCTATAAGGATAAGCATTAATCATAGAAGGGAAGAGAGGTCTACTTCTTCACTTTCGTAAATATTTTATGACTTATGCATTCTTAAGACACGAATTGTGTTGTCATAATTTGGATCATTGTGAATGCAGGAAGAGATTCTGTCATCCAAGAATCCCCGCTCTTGAAGAACTCTGTTCTTCAAGCCTATCGCATCTATCATAATGAAGAAAACTCTGTTTTCGGTCCACTCTCATAACACATATCCTTCTTGAACACTAATGTCTATCATAAAAATATGAACTGGAAAAGACACTTTTCCAGTAGCGGCAATTATAAAACGCAAAAGGCTGATGCTTGATATCCTAGCGCGGAGCGTGGACGCCCCTTGCAGCGTATGCTTAGGACAGCGGGGGAACTAAAATGGCCTTCGCTAAATAGAACAGCCCCGGATTGTTCCGAGGCTATTATTACTACAAGTTTAAAACCAGTGTATTTAATATTGGCTTTAGATTTGATTCAACATGTTTCCTTTGATTATACAAGGCCATACTTACCACATTTATACTTTTCCCATTTTGGATTTCTGAGATATAGACTTCTCCTCCCAATTTTGTTCCTTCTACACTCTTCGAGATAGAATATTTTACCCCCTTGAATGTTGTAAACTCAACTTTCATAGATTGCTCAACTTTACAGTTACAGTCCTGTTCATACTTCTCAACCCCTTGATCTTCCATAAGATTATAAGGTTCATTGTCAACTATTGAAAATGATAAACTATATTCCATATTACTCCCCTTGTCTAATCCCACAAATGTGTGGTTTATCATGTTGTTTTCTAATGTGTCAACTTGAACCAATTGTGTTCCATCAGGTAGTAACACTGAATAAGAATGATTTGGGCCAACAAAAAAGAATCCAATTATCAGACTATATATTATCGAGCATACCATTATTCTATCTTTAAAAATTTGCTAACATTTGAATCATGACAACCATACATAATACTTATAGTGTCACCAATATTAAATGATTGTACCTCAATCTTTTTCTTAAGAGATTCACTTGTTGTAAATCGACTATTATTTACATAATATTCATATTTCATAACATAACCTCTTCCTTTTCTCTTGTTCTTGTTTATAATTATTGCTTTTGATTCTTTGCTACATTTACTCAACTGAATTCTATCATACTTAGCAGCAATTATTCCTAAGAGAATAAGTAAAACCAATAAGAGCAATTGTATCCAATTTGATAATTTCATTATAGCCGTTGATTACTTTTAGCTTTTTCGTCAATAACCTCTGTTGTAACAGTTCCTGTAGCTTTTGCGACTACATTATTACCTTTAATTGTTGAGTTTAACCCTGCTTGTTTTGAAAGCCTTGTTGCCTCACCTTGTGATCCTTTCATAGATTTTTTTAATTCTCTATTGACCTGTGTAAGCTCTTTTGTCGCCTTACTATTTGTCGCTGCCTTCAATCCAGCTTCAGTAAATTCCCTAGCTACATTTGCACCTAATCCAATGGCAGTCTCAGTAGCAACTTGTCCAACTGATTTATTACTTCCTTCTGTTCCAATTATATCAGTATCACCATCAAGTTCAATATCTATACTGGCTTGAACGACTTTAGAAACAACGGCAGCAGTACCCTTAACTAATAATCTTCTTGCAACACTACCACCTCCAGTAACTCCACCTTCAATTGTCGCAGCAAGAACATCTGCACCATCAATATTTTTAGCTGCATCTAAAAAACTATCTCCCTTAGCAAGGTTTGTAACGAATTGAGAACCTGCTTCAACTAAATCACCTGCAATCGCTCCACATATCCATGGTGGACATTTTCCATCTGGATCAGTATGTAAAACCGGATTATTAACTGCGTAAACAAATGGAGAGTATCCTACCAATTTCGGATGATCAGCCAGTGGGTCCACCGAGGTAAACCTCCCAATACTAGGATCATAAAACCTAGCGCCATAGTCATAATAATTCACTCCAAGCTCCTCTTGTTGTTCTTTACCGTTGTAGAGATACTTATTCTCACTCAAATCCGAGGCAAGACTTGCGGACAAGCCAAAAGGAAAGTAATCATGTTGACCGATCACTTCAGAAAAGATCTCAGTGCCTGAAGCATCAGCTTCTTGTTTAAATTCTACTCTGGTATTACCAAGGTGATCCTTGATGAAAAAATGCGGCACTAGAGCGTTTTCGAGTTCTACACAATTAATGCTACCTGTGGCCGCTCGAAAAACAACATCATCACCTGTAGTGCCATCATAATCATCCGATTTATCACCCAGAAATCGAAAGCCATCACCTAGTGTAATCCTATCACCCGCAAAGTACTTGGTTTCCAAGCTGAGAGATGTTTCTCTAGAAGAATTTATTGTTGGTGCATGGTGTAAAAGATCGATACGGATGATTGTGAATGCAGGAAGAGGTTCTGTCATCCAAGAATCCCTCATCACCTCTTTTAGATTTAATCGGATATAAGACATAAGTAAATTGTCTGCTTAGACTCCAAAAGTCGAATTAAGAACATTGAAACAAGCATTTTCAAAACACCTAAAATCACACAATATGCACAACATCGTTAGCATTGATAATATATTTTCAAACAATGCAGCCATTAATAATAATTATGTAACAAATATGTGAATGCTGGCATATTTTTAATCCATATGTCATACAAAGTTACTTTCCTTATTAGGGTTTTAAACTTATTTTAGCGGACCTATCGTCGTAATCACATAACAATGATCAAATATTTATCCCTTGGTGCCATTGCTATTGTTGCTATAGCAATCTTCGCTAATACTATTAATTCAAATCAAGAGGTGGACAAGACCCAGCTCATGGTTGAAAAAGTTAATTCGAAAAAAGACCCCAACCGCCCAAATCTTCAACAACGAATAGAAGGTAGGTATAAGCATGAATGGGACATGGCACACGACCCTAATACTGGCACAGTCCCAAGAGAGCGATTATTAGAAGCAAAAAGATATACTGAACGTCTATTAAGACAGAAAGGATCTATCCCAAATGTTACATGGGAGGAAAGAGGCCCTAACAATGTCTCTGGGAGAACTCGATCTATTTTAATAGATGCAGCCGATCCTACTCACAACACGCTTTTTTCTGGCGGCGTAGCTGGAGGAATCTGGAGGTCTACTGACGGAGGGGACAGTTGGACTCAAACAGATGATTTTTTCGACAATATGGCTATTGGAGATATCGCTCAGGATCCTAATGATCCTAACATCATATACTTCGGAACAGGTGAGGGATATGGAAATGGTGATGCAGTCAGAGGTTTAGGTATATGGAAATCTACGGATGGAGGCCTCACTTTTGATCAGCTCCCTTTCACCGATGATAACCCAAGCTTCTATTTTGTCAATTCTATGCTCTGTCTAGATGACAATGGTCAAACCGTTGTTTTAGCAGGAAACAATACTAGTGGGGTTCAAAGATCAACAGATGGAGGGCAGACTTGGACTAGAATTTTTGATACGCAAAGAACTGTATCCGACATGACTGTAGCGAGCAATGGGGATGTATATATCGGCGTAAATGGACAAGGTATATTTAAGTCCGTAGACCATGGAGCTTCATTCGCCCAAGTACATAGCCAAGGAGGTGGAAGAATAGAACTCAATGCTGCACCTTCCGATAGCGACGTCGTTTATGCATTGTTTCAGGGAGCTCTTCCCACTATAAGAAGAACTATAGATGCTGGAGCAACTTGGGATGAAGTACCAAACCCTGAATGGTTTGACCAAAGCTGCACCAACTCTTCAGAAGATTGGACAAGAGGACAGGATTTTTACGACCTCACGGTAGCTGTAGATCCTAATAACTCAGATCGCGTATTTATAGGTGGTGTCGATTTGTTTGGCACACAAGATGCAGGACAAAACTGGACGCAGATTTCGAGTTGGATTCCTATTTGTGGTAGACCTTTTTCTCATGCAGATCAACATGCACTAGTATTTGTTCCAGGAAGTTCAGATGAACTTTACAATGGAAATGACGGCGGAGTTTTCAAAATAACAAATGCTACCGCAGATCAACCAGACTTCGAGTTTAAGGGTAATGGATACAATATCACACAATTTTATTCTTGTGATATACATCCAGATGAGGGGGTAGACTATTTCCTAGGAGGAACTCAGGATAATGGTACTCAGCGTTTTGTAGGGCCAGGTCTTTTAAATACCACTAGCGCTACAGGTGGAGATGGTGGCTTTTGTCACATAGATCAAGATAACCCACTGATTCAGATAACATCTTTCACAAGAAATAATTATAGCGTTTCCACTGACGGCGGGATTACTTTTAGAGGTGGGCCAGGTAATAACTCTGGGAGATTTATTAATCCTACAGACTACGATGATGAAACCAAAGTATTATACGGGGCTTCAAGCGATGGTCAAACATTCAGATGGAACAATCCTGTAACTGGTAATAATACAGATATAGTCGATGTCGATAATTTGACCGGAACTATATCAGCAGTAAGATGCTCTCCTAATGTATCAGATAGAGTCTATTTTGCTTCAAATAGTAACGTGTTTGTTGTCGATGATGCGAGCATGTCAGATCCAATGGTTGGAGAGATGATATATGATGGCACTGGCGGATTCATCTCATCCATAGAGATAGAACAAGGAAATGAAGATCACATAGTCATCACTATAAGTAGTTTTGGAGAAGAAAGTGTGTTTGAATCTACAAATGCCACAGCTGCTAGCCCTGTATGGACGAATATCGAAGGCAATCTCCCTGATATGCCAATAAGATGGGCTTCATTTAACCCGAATAGTCCAGATCAACTTTTAGTGGCAACGGAGCTCGGAGTTTGGAGTACAGATGACATTAACGGTGCAAGTACTGACTGGGCCCCAACAAATGCCAATCTTGCCAATGTACGTGTAGATATGATCAAGTTTAGAACCTCTGATGGAGTCATGTTGGCAGGGACACACGGTAGAGGTATGTTCAGTACGAATGCATTCGTGAATGAATTGTTTGTAACCAAATCTGTTTCTTCTTTAGAAGCAAATGAGTTGGATATATTAGAATATACTGTTGATATTTTCAACAACCTCGAATCAACAATAACTGGCGTAACGGTTACAGATATTTTAGACCCTGGGGTCACATTTATAGATGGCAGTTTAACTTGTGGAACCATATCAGGTTCGACCATTACCATTACTGAAGCTGTCATGAATCCCGGTGACAGGATAATTTGCTCATTCCAAGTAAGAGTAAATTCTGGAAATTTCACTTCTGTTCTTTTCACAGATGATATAGAAAGCGGAGATGAAAATTGGACTATTGATAATCTCGAAGGACCGTTGACTTGGGATGTTACTTCTAGAAATCCAAGAAGTGGAGATAGTACTTGGATTTCTCGAAATGCAGGCAATGAGAACAATACGCAATTCTTAATTTTAGAAGAGCAAAATGTGACCTCAAGAAATCAACTTATTTTTTGGCATAACTATATTACAGAGGAAGGCTTTGACGGCGGATTTGTAGAAATTTCTACAAATAATGGGGCGACATGGGAGGATCTAGGTGATAATTTTATTCAAAATGGATACAATGGTGTTTTAGGATCCAGCACTAATAATTTTATTGCTGGAAGAGACGCTTTTACAGGAGACAACGGAGGCTACGAGCAATCGATTATCGATTTATCGGCTTATGAGGGAATGTCAGCATTGATAAGATTCGTATTTGGCGAAGATGATAATACACGTGGAGAAGGATGGTATATAGATGACGTTGAACTAATTTCTGAATTTAGCATATTTAATGAAGCTTGTCTCACGACTGATCAGGGAGATGACATATGCTCGTCTGTTCTTACATCGATATTCGAGTGCGAAGTAGATTGTTTTACATGTGACGATGGTATACAAAATGGAGATGAAGAAGGGATAGACTGTGGTGGATCTTGTCCTACCAATTGCTTTGCATGCGATGACGGAATACAAAATGGCGATGAGACAGGCGTTGATTGTGGAGGTAGAGATTGCCTCCCATGTGACTGTACTGATGAAGAAGTTACCTATGACAATACAACTATACCAGACGGAACATTACTCAGAGTTAATAGAATGATCAACATCATAGACATGGTGGACATCCCACTTGGCACAGTATTCCTATATGCCGGTGAAGAGATAAACGTCGATTCTGATTTCACTATTGAAATAGGAACTGTAGTAACCATGGATATCGATGATTGTGATGATACTGATCTCAGTGTCCAACCAGAACAAGAAACGAAAGAGAAGTAACACAAGTTGAACTTCACTTTCGTAAATACGAACTACTAGAATAAGAGTAAAAAGGGGCGAATAATATTCGCCCCTTTTTATTTTGCGTCATCTGAAGAATAACTCTTATTTCTGAAGGAGTAAATACTAAACAAAAAGGGCAAGCCACGAATGACTTGCCCTCTTATCATGACATTATAATCTAACTCTTAGAGATCCTTAACTGTATTGATAATATTCGCAGCTACTTTGTAAGGATCAGCATTAGAAGCAGGACGCCTGTCTTCTAACCATCCTTTCCAACCACTCTCTACCGTTGCGATAGGGATACGTATAGAAGCTCCTCTATCAGATATACCAAAGGAAAACTTCTTGATAGACTGAGTCTCATGCTTTCCTGTCAGTCGCTGGTCATTATATGCTCCATAGGCCGCGATCGCATCTTTGATTCTGTTCTTAGGCTTGAATTTTTCGCATATCTCCTCGTACTTCTCTTTACTACCACAAGTCCTAAGTGTAGTATTAGAAAAGTTAGCATGC
The DNA here is from genome assembly GCA_964470035.1 of uncultured Saprospiraceae bacterium. Taxonomy (GTDB): domain Bacteria; phylum Bacteroidota; class Bacteroidia; order Chitinophagales; family Saprospiraceae; genus JAJRXG01. The sequence goes on along the minus strand of CAYYBR010000004.1, from coordinate 25,265 downwards.
ATACCTGACCCGTTCCAATCTCCCTTGACAGGTTTTGGGTGGTACTCTATATAGTATTCATAGTCTTCTGTAAGTCTATCCAGCAGATATCGAGCAACCCAAATCTCATCTCCCGCTTTCTTAGCACCTTTTGCAAATAATTGGAACTCCCACTGTCCAGCAGCGACCTCTTGATTAATCCCTTCGAAGTTTAGACCCGCATCAATACACAAGTCGGCATGGGTTTCAACAAAAGCTCTTCCCCATGTATTCTTACCACCTACAGAGCAGTAGTACAAACCTTGTGGACCTGGATACCCTCCGATAGGGAACCCAAGTGGTAGTTGAGTTTTGGTATCCATGAGAAAGTATTCTTGCTCGAAGCCAAACCAAAAGTCATTGTCATCATCCTGGATGAGCGCTCTTGAGTTCGAGACGTGAGGCGTGCCATCAGGATTAAGTACCTCAGTCATGACTAAGTATCCATTGTCCCTAGCTGGATCAGGAAATATAGCCACTGGTTTAAGCAGACAATCAGAAGAACCTCCTTCGGCCTGCTGGGTAGAACTACCATCAAATGACCAGATCGGACAAGAGGAGAGCTTTCCGTCAAAGTCACTCAAGACTTTAGTCTTACTTCTCATATTTTGCGATGGCTTGTAGCCGTCTAACCAGATGTACTCTAATTTTGATTTTGCCATTATATTTTTACTTTAATCTCAACAATGAGACGAATGTAGATAGTGGTCATTTCCGAAAGGAGTCGACTAATAATTCTTTTGTTATTATCAATTACTGTAATTTGTTCATAAACAATTGATTTCCAGAATATTAACTCAATATCCCTTGTTATGGCTAAAATGGGACGCGAAATCATGAAAAAAGCACAAAACCGCAAAAAAATCGCCGATTTGACCTTTTTTGGCTTCGATTTTCTCCAAAATCACTTCAAATATCTTCTATTATCAGTTTTTTTGGTCTTGGGAGGTATAACCAGTGTAGCCCAAGATTCTGAAGGGCGTTCTCAGGCAGAAAGGATCGTTCAGAGATTGATCGAAGACTTCACTGAGAACAATGATGGAGCAGAAGAATTTGACTTTAACAATCTATATGAGGATTTAATCTATGCTTTTCAAAAGAAGATTGATCTAAACAATGCTACAGCTGAAGATCTAAGTCTACTTATATTTCTCACTGCCGATGAAATAGAAGCAATGATCAACTATCGTAGCTCTCATGGCGACTTTATGTCGATATATGAACTTCAAGCTGTACCTGGTCTACCTGTAGAAAAGATCCAAGTCATGAGAGACTTTCTCGAAGTACGATCTAAAGAGAGCGCAAGTAGTTCTGCATATAAAGTCAAAGAACTTAAAGATGGCAGGTCTCAGATATATCTCAAATGGAGATATGACCTAGAAGAACAAAATGGTTTTAGAGAAGAAAATGGTGCTCCCCCGAACTTCGCAGGTGATCGCAACTATGCTTATATAAGGTATCAGCACACCTCATCTAGAGTCAGATACGGAGGTATCATAGAAAAAGATGCCGGTGAAAATTTTACTAATTCTTTCTCTGAGACTGGCTTGGATTATCTCTCTCTTCATTATCAAGTCAAAGATGTCACGCCCTGGTTAAGCCAACTCAATCTTGGTGATTTCTCAATATCTTATGGACAAGGTCTCGTAGCGAATAATTCATTTGCCCTTGGTAAGAGCTCCTTCACTACTTCTATCAATAGAGGAGCTAATAGAATTAGATCTTATAATAGCGTATCCGAAAATCAAGCCTTCAGAGGGGCGGCTTTACAGATTACTCCTTCTGGATCTATAGTTTCTGGTAATGTATTCGCTTCTTATACGCCTCGAGATGTAAACCTCATATCATCAGACTCCCTGCAAATCACCGAGTTTTCTTCTCTTCAAAGTAGTGGACTTCACAGAACTGAGAGTGAGCTTTTTGATCAAGATGGTACTTATGAATTTACTACTGGCGGGTCAGTGACGGTCAAACCACTAGATAAATTAAAGATCAGTGGTCAGGTTATCAACTATAGGTATGATAGATCCTTTACTAGATCTTCAAGTCCTTCTCAAGTCTTTAGGTGGACTGGGCAGCAACTGACAAACGCAAGCATAGATTATAGTGCACAGGTCGCAGGCTGGAATTTATTTGGAGAAGTCGCACGAAGTTCTACTGGAGGATGGGCACACATTCATGGTGCTGTCAGATCGATAGACCCTAGGTTAGATCTTGCGATATCCTATAGAGATTACAGTCCTGAGTATCAATCTATATTTTCTAATTCATTTGGAGAAAGTGCTAATACCAATAATGAAAGAGGGATATACTTTGGATTAGAATTTAGGGCTAATCGGAATTGGACTCTTCGAGCATACTACGATCAATGGAGACACCCTTGGTTGAGATTTAGAGTAGATGCACCAAGTACAGGTCGAGAGTATCTAGCCCGTATCGATTTTAATGTCAAAAGAAAAAGGAACTACTATATCCAGTACAGATATGAACAAAAAGATCGAAATACGAGTTTGGTAACACCTATCGACTTTCCGATCCCCCAAGAAACTCATAGACTGAGGTTACACTTTGGTCATCAGCTATCCAGAGGCATACAACTCAGAACAAGATTAGAAGGATCTTTATTCTTGCACGATGGAGAAACAGAAAGAGGTTTTCTCATCTATCAAGATTTCATAAGTAGACCAATAGAATCTCCACTTTCGTTAAGTGCTCGTATAGCCTACTTCAACGTAACTGATTTTGATGCCCGCATCTTTACTTATGAAAACGACTTACTCTTCGAGTTTTTCACTCCTGCTTGGAATGGTGAAGGCATAAGATATTATCTCCACGCACGATATCGCCTTTCTAATTCTGTAATGGCAGAGGCGAGATGGGAACAGACTAGATTTTTAGATCGCGATACTGTTGGTTCAGGAAATACGGAAACTATAGGTAGCGTTAGGTCCAGAATAAAAGCCCAGATTCGATGGACTTTCTAGATATCTTGACATACGTCTTTCTCTTAATCACGATTGTTGTAGCAGGTTGTAATACTGAAGTAAAGGCACCTAGGGAGGGCCACTACATAGCAACACCTATGTCCATGTGTCATCAAGTCAATAATAAAGGCATCACTTTCCTAAGTGCATCGGCTATACAAGACGCCGCCAAGGTTACCACAGACCCTGAACAAAGTAAAGACTATACAGGCATGGTTCTTATAGAAGGCGGAGGATTTAGGATCGGAGGCAAAGAAAGAGAAGATCAGCCTAAAGGTCATCAGGGCAGTCAACCTAGAGAGGATGAGTATCCTAATGTTCCATTAGCCATCTCTTCATTTTGGATGGATGAAACAGAAGTAACTAATGCTCAGTTCGCGGCATTTGTAGATGCGACAGGGTATATAACTACAGCAGAAAGGCCAATCTCTCTCGAAGAAATAATGGCTCAACTACCTCCTGGGACGCCGCCACCAGATAGTTCTCTGTTAGTACCTTCTTCACTCGTATTTGAAAGTCCGTCAAGAAGTGACGTGCGTGTCCAAGGCACCCAAGACTGGTGGAAATTTGTTAAAGGCGCATCATGGCTTCATCCGCAAGGGCCCAATAGCACCATTAGTGGACGTGATAATGATCCAGTCATACATATATCATGGTACGATGCCAATGCTTATGCGCGATGGTCTGGCAAGCGTCTACCAACTGAAGCTGAATGGGAGTATGCAGCACTCGGAGGAACTAATAGTGTGTTCACTTGGGGCGATAAAATTCCTGATGATAAGAATGTTGCCAACTATTGGCAAGGTGAGTTTCCTATGACCAATACTGAACGTGATGGTTATGGTAGGTTAGCACCAGTGAAGTCATTTCCCCCCAACGCATATGGCCTATATGACATGGCAGGCAATGTCTGGGAGTGGTGTGCAGACTGGTATCACGCAGAATACTATGACTGCTTGTTATCTAGCAATGATACTACAGATCCAAAGGGACCTCCCTCGAGCTACGATCCTTATATGCCAAGCACTCCTCAAAAAGTTATACGTGGAGGTTCATTCTTATGTAATGATAGTTACTGCGCTGGCTATAGAATAGCCGCACGGATGAAATCCAGTCCTGATACTGGGTTAGAGCATACTGGTTTTAGATGTGTCCGTGACGCTAATTAGAATCCAATACTCATCCTAAGCCCCCACCCGACTTCACCATCTGTCAAGGACCAGACGCTGTCCAATCTCACTAATCTGACTATTTTATAACCTATGTTATTGAGTCCAACATGAAATTCATAATATGCTGGATTCTCAGGTGTATTAAGATACTTTGTACCTGCTACTAAACTCCAGCCTAATTTTCTAACTCCAGGTATTTTATCAAGTAAATATCCATCAAAATAATGCTGGAGATGAACTTGGAGATAGCTTTCATCAGTACTATAGTCGTAGTAAGGAAGCAGCAAAAATCTATTATTATAATTACTATTTGGAAGGATGAAGATCTCAGAACCAAGAAAATGCCGTTGATCAAAAAGAGGTAGTTCTTCATCATTAAAAAAGATGCCTCCATTAGCATACCAATTAAATCTACCAGCTACACCTAGGGAATAATTATCACTTAACGAAGCGGCTATCTTGTGATAAGCTATATCTGTACCTCCTATATCGAATGCCCCAGTATATCTCAATGTTAAACTTGGGCCCTCACTTCCTGCATAGAACCTACGATCAGGATAACGCACATATTTTTGCTTAAATCTGACATTGGCACTAACATCCAATATCAATGCTTGATGCCTGTCGAAAGAGGGATTATCCTCTAGCTCATTAAATGGGTTATTAGAAGTAAAAGCTTCATCCCTTCTAAAATAACTAAAGTCAGTATTATTCACTAACGGCAGTCGGTCTTCCCACTTTATCTGAGAATTCAGAAAAAACCCTGCCCATGGTTCTGATCGGTGTCTTAAAGAAAGGTAATTCAACCCCAAGTATTTGGCGTGATTCCTTCGAAGCAATAAAGTGTAGTATGTGTTCAATGTTTCACTAATGGGTTCTTGCACATCAAACTGTGATATCTTGCTTCCCCCACTCAAGGTAAATTCATTAAGAGTTGTCCTATTAGGGCGAAATGTGATATAACCATCCGCCCTTAGTTTTCTCTCAGAAAATCCATAATTTACATCTCCTCCAAGAAGTATCCTCTTAGTTTCAGTACTATCAAAATACTTTCTATAATTCCAATCTAGATTCACTGCATAGCCTTGTACAGTATTGAATTGAAGTGTACTAATAGGACTCTTTACATCCCAATAAACATGCTTTGATCGTCTACTATAGTTATACCCACCTATTAAATCCCAGATTTTGAATTTGTTATTGACACGATCTACAGAGTCGAGATATGTCTTGCTTGTTCTGACTGCTCGTATACTATCTTTTATGACATAATCGACTTGTTCCTCTTCAGTTAGTGGCACAGGTCTTGTATCTGCCCAATAACTACTATCTCTCTTATTCGACTCAGGCTCTACCAGGTAAATGACATTATCAAATAACCCATCTTCAAACTCTGGGTTCAAGTCATAATTACTATATACCCCAGCGAATAATCCATCTAGCTTAAAGCCAAGTGCATTGATCTCAAATGAAATATTATTAGAAAATAGCGCCCAGGTATCAGGTTCTTGCACTGGCACATAGACATGACTAAATGTAAGAGAGTCTATAAAGAAGATCTGCGTTGCCGCTGCCGTCACACCTAACTCTAACGAGTGTATCAGCCAAAGATCATCTACGATATAAATCGTACCATAAAAAGTGGGGTCCGTATCTCTCTTCGGCAAGACAGTAATTTTATTAATCAGCCGCCCTGAATCATCTTGAAAAACACCTTCCAGGCGATAACGATAATACGCTAGTGCATTATCAGCTATAGGAGAAACCATCTCTCTTTGTAACTCTATAGAGTTATCATAAAAGCTAAATTCCATCTCAGCCGCACTATTAAAGCTGTAACCTTGATCATTGCCACTTAACTTGGAAGATGTAATCACCTCTTTGTAATCATCACCATCCACATATAACTTACTCACAGATTCTGAGAGATATACGATACCTGATCTCGTTGAATCTAGCACGCCATCCAAGTCTCCGATCTCTACTCCTAAGACTTTCTCAGGAGCATCTAAGATCTTTTGATTGCCTTTTACATAGACGTCACAACTGTATGTCTCTAGCTTATCTTGATAATAAGAGCGCTTCTCTATTGCCTTTCTTATGATAGCATAAGCAGGATCTTCACGATCTGCAGAGATTATGACTTCAGCTAGTTCTGTAGACTGAAGCTTTAGTTGGACGTTGATGGTTTGATCCTCTCCTATTTCTACACTTCTCTTTGCTGACTCATATCCTACAAATTGGTAGACTATGGTCACATCACCTCCCTCGATCTTGAGTTGATATTCCCCCTCTGTGTTCGTCGTGGTACCCTTTGTTGTTTGATCTATGTATATGCTTACATATGGGAGCGGATCACCTTTTTCGTCTGTAACAGTCCCACTTATGATCTGAGAGGAGCCGACTAAAGGAAGAAGCACCCATGTAAAGATCATCAAGAGCAAATACCTGAAGTTCATACAGCTTAGTTAGTTATCAAATGACTATAACATACATTATATAGACAAGTTGCATAAGTCCATAGACTAAAAAAGCCCAATGCTCTGAAAAGAACATCGGGCTCAAAAACTCTCGTTAATAACAATCTTTTCTACGTCTTCTTTGTTAGAACCACCTTTTCCTTTGACTTTTCCAAGATCAATCGATATATCTCCTTAAGACTTTCATATTCTGAAGAGACAAAAAAGTCTCTATTAACTTTAAAGTGATAATCGAGCACCATCGTTTCTCCGACTATCTTTGCAGAGTACTTAAAGTTAGCCGTACTTCCTGGTAGTGTCATCGCAACCGTCTCCGGTAAGCTTTCCACTTCATAACCCTCAGGTACATTAATCTTTACGATATATCTCTTATCATATTTATATCGATAAAAGACAGGATACTCACGACTTTCTTGATAAAATGGATTTTTATCCATACCAAAATCTAGAGTCGCATCGATAAATATCTGATCTCCTATTGTAGAAATCTCATTATAAATCTTCTTGTTAAACTTAGTCGAGACATCTTTATAAATATTGTCAACATTACTTTCTTCGACTAACTCATACTCATTCTCTTGTAGGATTTCATCCTCCTCATCTTCTTCATCCTCTTCGGCTAAATCTTCAGAACTCTCATCATCATCCTCATTATCGGCTGATTTGAATGATTCATATCGATACATAGATCCAGCATAATTCTTATAAATTGCTTTACCTTCTCCTTCTAGGCTTGGATTATCTAAGTTGACATCATACGTAGCCATGGTCACTGATTTGTAAACATTGGGACTAGACAAATTCATTATCTGGCCATCTCCACCTTTTAGAAGCAAGCCGTTCAGATTAGTTGCTCTAACTGGCAGACTTCCCACTGGCGAATACTTAGAAGAACCATCCAAAAGCACGTACCCTCCTTCCTCTAGTTCAACATACGCTAGTAGGTAATTCAATTCTGACTTACTTGGGTAGTGTTGATTCAGAACACCATTACCTCTGGATTTCATCAAAAATGGATATGTCTTAATATCTGCCTGCAGCAACAGATTGATCAGAAGCTGATTGATGTCACCTATGTTTCCACTTTTTTCCTTTATGAACTCCTTGACACCACTGTGTGATCGGTACTTGCCGTAGTTCCCATTCCACTTATACTCTTTTCTTACATGCTCGTATATAGCAAGTATTTTCTCTTGCTCAGTTTTACCCGCCAATGAATTGACAAATGGCTCTAATTCTTTTGTACGTTTTCCAAACTGTTTTCCAAAGTATCTATCACTCATAAGATCTTTAGATATTTCGTCCCAATCTTTAGAATAATATTCTACTTCTCGGTTAGGGAACTGCGATGAATAAATCTCATACTTGAGTCCGCTTCTATAGTCATCAGTATTCAGGACGTACTCATCATCATCCATAGCAGGCACTCCTTTAGCGCCAAACGTATACGCTATGTCCTCTCTATAATCGCCATTGACAGTCTTTTGAGAAGTGGATAGAGGTATAGCACCTGTTGGGACCGGCGTATAAGTATAATAGTTCGGTATACGTACTTCGTATTGAGCCTCGTCAACTGGTATATACTCCTGAAAATAAAATGTTGGTATCGTATAAAGATAAGGAGTTGTAACCGTATACTTCACTTCTATAACTGACCCAGCCTTAACGTCCGGTAGTGCAAATTTCTCTTTTACTAATTGGTCTGACACTTTTTCGGTATAGATATCTTTCTTACTTAGTTTATTTGTTCTGACCTTGTCATTTTCTAAATTATAGGTGGTGGCTTGTACTCTAGATAAGCGCTCACGCATAGAACCATCACGCTGTAACCATATCTCATAATCCCCATAGCTTTCTGCGTCTTCATCATATATCTTGATCCGCTCATGGTGCTCTATGATAAGGTTGATCCTGTCATGTCCTATATCAAAGTATGCTTTCGCACCTTTATATAAATAAGCTGCTGAGGCAGTACTATCTACTGGATGCACCTTTTGAGCTATGACAGCTTTATCTATTTTCCCAAATTTGATAGTAGGCTTTGAATTCGCAAAGACAAGTTGGCTACTTAGAATGATTATGCTCAGAAGCAGAATTTTAAAATAGATGTGGTTTTTCATAATTGATTGATTTTATTCCTTGGGTAAAGGTCTAATTAAGACTTATTAGTCATACTATATTTTATTCGTTCGGCTTTTATAATTTTATCAAAAAACATTTTTATCTCATCATACTCGGATGGTTCGTATCTGCCTTTTCTGAGTATAAAGTCTCTTGTCACTTCTATCTTTTGCGGTCCAATCTCCTTTATAGTTTGCACATATGAACCATACTTACTATCAAGGCGAGTTTCCTCTGGCAGTCTTACTCGATAACCAACTGGGATCTCATATGTAACTATAGACATACTTTGTTCTTCCCTTGGAAAAAGCACATCGTTTTCTCTCTTACTATCTTTTTTAAGGCGAGGTATAGACATCGGTAGCAGTGAAGCAGATAAAATCATATAGTCACCCGCCTTCTCAATATATGTATCAGCCTCAAACTGATACTGCTGAGTAGTTTTGATATCTTCTTCTATCAACTTAACATCATAGTCTTGGATACTAACATTATCAAAATCTTTGAGTAGTCTAGTTTTGAGATACTCATCCATTTCGTTGTTGTCGTATCCAGCTAAAGCAATGCCTTTACCTATCTGAATTCCATATTCTTCGATATTAAGATCGACGTCGACATTTCCAGATTTGTCAAGTGACACCTCCCCTTTTACGACTTGCTTATTAAGATCTTTGTTATAAGCTGGAGTTGTCATCAGCTTACCTCCATCACTGTCCACTTGAAGAACTAAACGGTCATCCGTAAAGTCTCCTAAAAAGTTAAATGGATTATCATTGGATGTGCAATCTAACCAGATGGTATCTTGCTCCAAAGGAACATTTAGAATAATATGATTAGCAGGATATGTATGAGGGTATTCTGGAAACAAATCTTCTGGACGATCTACACCAGCGCGGACTATCACATAATTAGCCTCTATATCATATGCATCAAGTAAGTCTTTCATGTAAAAGGATAACGCTTTGCAATCTCCATATTTTACATTGTGTACCTTTTGAGTACTTAGAGGAACTAGCCCTCCCTCATCAAGACCTATGAGAATATATCTTGTATTTTCTTGTACGTAGTCATAGATTTTTCTGACTATCGACTCTTTGTCATCTCCATCTGATATGACATCTCTTAGATCTGTTCGAACCTTCTCATGATCTAAGTCTTTTTTTGCCATGAGTAAATCTCTATACACCCATCTACCTAATGTTGCCCAATCAGAATAAGATCCATCATACCCTTCATAGAGAAAGGACTCTGGTGCAATTATGACCATAGGTTTTCTTTCTAAAAATGAGGGGATATATTTCTCTGTAGATGATACCTTTTGGTTGGTTATTTTATACTGGTTACTACTTCGACTTTCTATCTGATATCCATCGAGGTTTCTCTCTGAGACTCTTAACTTGATGGAAGTAAGGTTATCTATTTTATAGGAAGATGACTCAACTGACACCTGTGAACTTGAGAGTGGACTCCAAAAAGGGATAAACAAAGTAGACTTTGATTCTTCTTTCCAAGATAATTCAGCTGTTATAGGGTAATCTATAATCTCGGCGTCGTAATACTTCACACGTCCGTCCGATATCATCGAGACGCCATCGTAGGCGATATAATCTTCAACCTCTTTACTTTTGATAGATCTCATATGCTGACCAGAAGCATCGTAGTAGTCGATTTTTATATCACTTATTTTTTCTGAGCCTTCCTTATATAAAACTCTGAAGTCAGCATGATCAGCTCCTTTCTCATTTAACACGGTGACAATCCTCTTGCGAAGGGACGTATATTTATCTTTCGACTCAAGAGTCACATGTGTCTCATCCGATCTGATGACAGCAGTAGCACGCTTCTTTAATTCTTTGGGTATATGCTCTACAGCATATTGTGGACGGTCTTGGCTTGCTAAATCTTCCGATGAGAAGCCAAAAAGAACAGATATCAAAAACAGCTTAAGTAATATCATGGTATTATAGCAGTTCATACAGAATCATTAATCATCAAATATTAAACCAATTGGCACATGACCACTCTAGAAGATGTCAGTTATCTATCAAAATACAGATTTTATTGAAATTATTGTACAGTAGTTAAAAATGAATCCGCTATATAAAAACGAGGCTTGCATAGAAAACTTCGAAGAGGCATGCATTGCTTTCAATAATGGAGCACATCAAATAGAACTTTGTAGCAGACTTGACCTTGATGGATGCACGCCACATCACCATGATATCATCAATTGTCTTGAGCGGTTGAACATGCGTGTGAAGGTGATGATAAGGCCAACTGCTGGTTCATTTGTTATATCAACCGCTGACATAGAAGCAATGAAGAAGGAGATGATAACCATGAAAGATCTTGAAGTCCAAGAGGTCGTTTTTGGTATGACTACCGTAGAAAGAAGATTAGACCTTGACCAGATAGCAGCTCTACGAGACCACGCATATCCTATGGAAGTCACTATACATAAGGCCATCGATACGTCGAGTGATATACTTGCTGATACAGATCAACTGATCAAGATGGGTGGTATCAAAAGTATATTATCGTCAGGTGGTCGGCCCACTGCTTTAGAAGGACTATCAACTCTCAGAGAGATGATAAAGCTCGCAAGTGACGACATACAGATTATCCCAGCAGGCAAGATCACTTGGGAAAACGTAAATAACATTCATGAGCTTCTTCAAAATAACATCTACCACGGACGAAGGATTGTACCATTAGATTAGAGAAGTATTTACGTAAGTGAGATGAAACCTTTGATAATAATAGCCACCTTCGTTTTGCATGACATCTAAGCGCATAGCATTCATATTCATCTTTTGTACGGTTCTGGTAGATATGATCGGGATAGGTATAATTATCCCTGTGATACCAGATCTAATCCAAGATCTTACGGGTGTAGGCATCAGTGAAGCGGCCGCATATGGAGGTGGTCTCTTGATAGCCTTCGCCTTGATGCAGTTTTTATTTTCTCCTGTACTCGGTGAGTTGTCAGATCGTTTTGGGCGCAGGCCAGTTTTATTGATTGCGCTCTTTGGTTTAAGTATAGACTATATACTCCATGCTCTAGCACCAACCATATTATGGCTATTTATAGGTCGTATATTGGCAGGTATCTGTGGCGCTAGCTTTACAGTTGCACATGCCTATATAGCCGATATATCTTCTCCTGACGAGCGAGCTAAGAACTTTGGTATACTCGGAGCTGCATTTGGATTAGGATTTATCATCGGGCCGGCGATCGGTGGATTTTTTGGTGAGATAGATATCCGCCTACCCTTCTACATAGCAGCTGGTCTCACTTTCGTAAATTTTTTAATTGGGCTCTTTTTTGTACCTGAATCTCTTCCTGAAGAAAAGCGCAGAAAGATGCTACCCAGCAAAATGGTGCCTGGAGTTTCGCTCGCACACATGGGGCGATATGCTGGTCTCGGCGGGCTTATCTTGGCACTATTTCTAGCCAACGTCGCAGGTCAAGCCCTCCCCGCAGTATGGTCATTTTTCACTATAGAGAAATATGGTTGGTCCCAAAAAGACATCGGCATAAGTCTGATGGTAGTAGGCATCCTAGTATCCATAGTACAAGGAGGTCTTATCGGCATACTCGTCAAGCAACTTGGCCAAAAGAAGGTAGTTATAATGGGGTTTTCGCTATGGTCGATCGGTATGTTCTTGTTCGCTTTCGCTAATTCATCTTGGATGCTATATGCATTTCTTATACCCTATGCTCTTGGAGGCATGGCAGGACCAACACTTCAGGGTATTCTTTCTAATCAGATATCAGAATCCGAGCAAGGAAATCTGCAAGGCGCGCTTGCCAGTATGTTTAGTATCACCACCATATTAGGACCGGCTATCGCTACTTTCTTGTTTTATTCTTTTACAGGTGATAAGCCTTTGGTCTACTTCCCTGGAGCACCCTTCATAGCTGCTTCCGTACTACTGATAGTATCTACACTTGTTGTGCTTATCGCACTTAAGAAAGTTAAGAATATAGACTAGGGCTTAGTTACCCCAACTTGATAGAACTAACGATACCCTTTATACTTAGTTCTTTGTAGAGATCATAGAAGGGTTCAACTCCGCATCGAAGCTCTGACTCTCCACATCATTAACTGTGCCTATGGGCGCTTCGCATCCATGGCAGGACATGGTCCTTAGGCCAAGGTCTACTTTAAAATAATTCTGCTTATCCGCAGCAGGAGGTTCTTGCTCCACTATAGGATGACTGAAGTAAACGTGCTCCTCATCAGTATTGAGTAAAGCAGAAGAATCAAAAACTCCTTTGTGGCATCCAGAGCAGTGATAGTTTCCAGAATCCTCTTTGTGGACATTATCTAGTGAGACCTTATAATGTTCTTTTTCACTATCATATGCACCTATAAAATGCTTACAGGAGCATGTATAACCTCCTTTTACGTGATCGGCCAGAGGTCCTGAAAAATGTAATTTTTCATTGTCCCCCTTAGAAACAGCGGAGTTGTCAAACAAAAAAGTCTTGCAAGCCTTACAATAGAAAGAATGCTCTTTTTCTTCTAATACAACTTCATGAGTTTGCGACTGAGCCAGAGATGAGAAACCCAACGAAAGAAAAACTAGCGTAAGGCAAAGGATTTTAGAAGTAGTTACCATAATGTTAAAAAGCACTAAGTACCTTTTGAACCCGCGAATTGGCTCTTTGTTTTATGGAGTAGAGCAAATTTTTCTTTTATGTCGTGTTCATTTCAATTCTTAAAGCACCATCAATATGTTCTTGGTATCTGAACTCAAGATGGATTGCCAATCTGTAGTAGCAGTTCTTTGGTTGCCATAATACCCTCTTCTTCTCCTAAGCGTGAACCTTCATATTCGATACCAATGTAACCTGTATAGCCTGCATTTTTTACGATATTCATCATACGAGCGTAATCTATCAGCGGCTGACCTCCCTGCTCATCAAAATCATAAGACTTCGCACTAACACCTTTAGCATAAGGCATCATCTTGGTTACACCCTCATAAAGGTCATATACTTCTTCGCATGACCCATCTTGAATGCCTCCCCACTTGGCAGAGGTACACCAGTTACCAAAGTCTGGAAGCGTACCACAGTTGTCCATACCTACTCGTTGTATCACATCAGCTACCCACTGTGCATCAGAAGAATATAAGCCGTGATTTTCGATGAGTACATTGATATCTCGATCTGCAGCATAACCACAAAGTCTGCCAAGTCCATCGACAAGGGCGCTTGCCACTTCTTCTTTTGACCCTTCGCCAAAAGCATTGATACGTATACTGTGGCAGCCAAGCTCTTTAGCTGCATCTACCCATTTGTGGTGTTGCTGGACTGCGGCTAGACGGTCATGATCGACTGGTGACCCTAACTCTCCTTCATCATCTACCATAATCAACAAGTTAGCTACACCAAGGTCATCTGTCCGCTGCTTCAGCTGTCTCCAATAAAGCGGATCCAAGCCATAATCCGTGTAAAACTGATTCACATATTCTACAGCATGGATACCAAATCTTTCTTTGGCGAACCTTGGGAAGTCTTTCGGCTTTAGCTTTCCTGCTTGTAACATTTTGTGTAGTGACCACTGTGCAAGAGAGATATCAAAAAAGAGGTCTGCCGTATATTCCATAGATACAGGTTGTGGTTTCTCCTGGCATCCTAGAAGTGATAACCCAAGAGCACATGCCGAACCATCGAGGATAAATTTTCTTCTGCTTTTCATAATCAGATATTCAGGACTTGTGGTTACCCAATATAACAATCCTTCATCTAATTTATGAAGCTGTGAAACAAGGACACAACTATAATCAAGGCAATGATACTTACTGAACTCAGGAGCTTCTATAGAAAGCCAGCAACCTAATGAAGTTTTAGTATAGCTTTGCGGCCTTTTTGGCGGAAGTATAAAAGCAAGCATTATGATCTCGACTACAGACATCGGCCTTCAATATGGCAAGCGCATACTCTTTGATGAAGTGAACCTAAAGTTTACCAGTGGTAACTGCTATGGAGTCATCGGCGCCAATGGTGCAGGTAAGTCTACCTTCTTAAAGATCCTGTCAGGCGATATCGATCCTAATCATGGAGCTGTCCACATAGAACCAGGAAAGCGCATGGCGGTCCTCAAGCAAGATCACTTCGAGTATGAGGACACCCAGGTCTTGGATACCGTCATGATGGGACATCAGGAAATGTATAAGATCGCCCAAGAAAAAAATGCCATCTACATGGATCCAGATGCAACAGAAGCTGATGGACTCAAGGCGGCAGAACTAGAAAACACCTATGGCGAGATGGGAGGCTGGGAAGCAGAAAGTAGTGCTGCAGAATTATTAAGCAATATGGGAGTTGCAGAAGCCCATCATTACAAATTGATGAAGGACCTCAGTAATCCACAGAAAGTAAAGGTCTTGTTGGCCCAAGCCCTATTTGGAGATCCCGACATCCTGTTACTCGATGAGCCTACTAATGATCTAGATGCAGAGACAGCCACCTGGTTATCAGACTTCTTAGCTGGTTTTAAGAATCTCGTTATTGTGGTATCTCACGATCGGTATTTCCTCGATATGGTGTGCACACATATGGTGGATATAGACTACAATAAAATCAACATCTTCACTGGTAACTATACCTTCTGGTATGAATCCAGTCAGCTCATGGCCCAACAGATAGCCAATAAGAACAAAAAAGCAGAACAAAAGCGACAAGAGATGATGGAGTTTATCCAACGTTTCTCTGCTAACGCTTCTAAATCTAAGCAGGCGACTAGCCGAAAGAAGGCACTAGAAAAGCTCGACATCACGGAGATCAAACCTTCTACAAGAAAGTATCCTTTCATACATTTTAATCCTGAGCGCCAACCTGGAGATCAGATCTTAAAAGTCGAGAATCTTGCCAAGCGCACAGAGACTGGTGAGATCTTGTTTGAGAACCTTTCATTCACCATGAATAAGGGAGAAAAAATAGGGCTTGTCGCAAGAGAATCTTCGATAGTCACTATGATATATGAACTCCTAGCAGGTAAGCAAGCTGCTGACTCTGGTAGTATAGAATGGGGACAGACGATTGCATTCGAATACTTGCCGAATGAAAACTCAGCATTCTTTACCGAGGAACAGAATCTGGAGCTAATGGACTGGCTAAGACAGTATTCCAAGGAAAAAGATGAGCAATTCATCAGGAGCTTCTTGGGTAGAATGCTTTTCTCAGGTGAAGAAGTCTATAAGAAGTCTGGCGTCCTCTCTGGAGGAGAAAAGGTCCGATGCATGCTATCTAAAATCATGCTCAAAGATCCTAACTTCTTGTTACTAGACGAACCTACTAATCACCTAGATCTAGAGTCTATCACGGCACTCAATAATGCCTTGAACGACTTCCCTGGCAACCTTATCATTACATCACATGATCATAAACTCCTAGACACGGTTTGTAATAGAATAATAGAAGTCACACCAACCGGCATCATAGATAAGCTGATGAACTTTGATGACTATATAAGATCAAAAGATGTGAAAAAGCTGCGCGAGGAGAAATACATGCAGCCTGTGTAAGCAGGTATTTCAATCCTTAGAGTAGAATTCTAAGGCTCTTCTAAAAGACGGTTATAACATATAACTCAATTCTTACTCCATCAACTCCGGATGTGCCGTGATAATATCTTGCCAGATCGGCTGATAATTAAACCACCCCGCTATTGGAAATCCTAATTCGTAATCTCGAGTCTTACGAGCTACTTCATCAGATATCATATGTAGCTTAGTGCCAGTGGCCTCTGCAGCCATCTGCGCTTGACAACTTCGCTCCATCGTGATGAACCACCAAGCCGCCTCCTCTACGCTATGTCCTACAGTAAGTAATCCATGGTTCATCAAGATCGCCGCCTTCTTATCTCCTAGTGCGACCGCTATCTGATCACCTTCAGAAGAGTCAGTGACTACTCCTTGATAGTCATCATAGATGTCATGATCTTCGAAGAAGGCACAGGCATCCTGGGTCAGTGGATCTAAGTGACGACCTAGGCAAGACCAAGCCTTACCATAGATAGAGTGTGAGTGTGCCGCCGCAATCACATCAGGTCTTGCGATGTGTATCCGAGAGTGGATGGCAAAAGCAGCCTTGTTCAGCAGCTGGTGCTTGCCTTCTACTATCTCACCTTCTTCATTGACGAGGATGAGATCAGACACCTTCATCTGATTAAAAGATACACCAAAGGGGTTTACCCAGAAGTGATCAGGTTTGATAGGGTCCCGTGCAGTGATATGTCCCGCCACACCTTCTGAAAATCCAAACTTCCCAAACACGCGCAATGCTGCTGCCAACTGTTGTTTGCGGTGCAATCTTTCTTCTTCGGGTGTACGAGAGATAGGTGGAAGCATCTTATCGATGCCTGGTGGGTTAGCTACTGCCATGTTACTTATTTATGTGCTACTCAAGATAGATAGTTTCGCTATCATGATTCTCATAATTTATTTGCAGAAATCTTTGAATGGCTTATAGGTCAAGTAGTACCTCCAACTTCTTGATAAAATATTTAATCAGATATTAGAGTATTGCTATTTACCGCACGATCAATTCTAGTTTCACTTTTTGATTAATTATATGACGTGATACGCTTATTCACTTCTGATGATCACCAAGTAATCATTGATAGATTCTGTTCCATTTTTGATTTAACAGAAGATTTCACAGTTGTTTCTACCTCAAAGAACGGTCAAGAGGCGAAAACTTATGGCCCTAGACTTTATAGTAAAAGGATAAGAGGAAGAGCGTAAGTGGTCAGTGACCATCAGTTTCTGTCGTATTCGTTAGTTTCAATTATAGAAAATTCTACTTTTCTCTTTTCTATTCTTCAATTAAATTGAACCTTATATCGAACTCCACATCTATCTCATTTTTAATGGCATAGTTTCCTAGATCCTGGAAATAAGAAGAAGAATTATACTTGATATCATATAGAGTCCTATCTATAGTCATCGTTCCCCTCATGTTTAACTGCTTTTCTTCTCTTGATACAGTCACTGGAAAGCATATAATACCACTCTTCCCCCTGAGTATGATTTCACACTTTATGAGATCATTTTCTAGAGATATGAAATTAATGATAGTCTCGGGGTACTTCTTGGCATAAAAGAAGTCTTTTGCTTTAAGGTGTTTCTTTAGCCTCTTACTTTCATGCGATATGCTGGTCATATCTATACTTACATAGCCAGACTTTATGTCATTTTCTTGAAGAGTCAGGTCGCCTTTATTTGCTGAGATGACTCCCGTTTGTTTGAAGTTTTCTACTTCTCCGTACCCAGTCCAAGTGAATAAGGATGTTTCTTTATCTAGTTCGTAAGTCTGTGCTAATGCACTAAAGCTCATCATTAAGATGAGTGTCACATATATAGTTCTCATCTCACTAATCATTTAGTAGTTCGGACTCAGTTTCTAACAAGGCCATTCCTTTATACACGTTACCCTCTTTATCTTCAGCTAAGACATACCAAAGGGCATCTCCACCATAGAGCGTTGAGCCCCATCGATAGTTCTTTTCGAAAGTGTAGCAACTACCCTGACTTAAGCTTCCTTTCGGACACTCAAATCGATCAGCAAAGTCCATTCTCTTATGCTTGACATTTTCTTTCCAGCCTGTCTCATCATACCAAATGAAGGACCCTGCCCGAATGACTTTGAGATCTTTCTTCGGAGAACAAACAGTGGTACTGTGCTTCCATACATACTTGGAGTCGGATCTGATGCCAGTATCATTTACTTCAGGGTAGTTAGGATTGGGTCCATGCTCTATATAAAGCGCCACTGGTACTTTCCGAAGCATATCTGGAAGGGCCCTAGTCTTATCTGTCCAAGCCTCTTGTCCACTTAGCTGGCAATCGATGAAAAAAGGAAGGATAAAAATCAATCTGTAGATCATTATTCTAAAAATTTACGAGAGAATGAATGATCCAAATCTGCCTCAAGAATCAAGGCTTAAAGGCGCAAAACACGTTTTGAGACGTCGTAATCCTCGCTTCAAGCGTGTTTTGAGACGTATTGACTTGGTGTTAATCCTGTTGAGGCTTTAAATATCCTATTAAAAGTAGCCTTAGAGTTAAAACCACAGTCGTAAGCTATACCTTCTAAGGTCATGCCCCTTTCTTCTTTTAATATGGCTCTCCTTTTAAATTCTTGGACTCGATAGTCATTGACAAACTGATGAAATGATTGACCAAGATGTTGATTAATATAACGCGAGACTGTCCTTGAAGGCATTTGACAATTACTTGCAAAAACTCTGAGGCTAAGTATCGGATCAAGATAGTCTTGGTGAGTTTTCATACGTGATTGTATGATATTAAGCAGTTCTGGATCTATTGTTTCGACCTGATTAGGTTCAGCCATTTCCTTTTTAGGATATACAATCTGCTCCTGACCTTCTTGATAAAAAGCTTTGTATGCAAGAACTAATGCCAATACGCCAAGAATAATGACAGAGTAATTGTATTGATAATAGTTCTCATACACATCTCTCAAAATCGCTTCAACAAACCATTGACCACATAACAAAAGCATCAGAATTAAGATGACTCTTAACCAGTTGAGATTGATTGTAGAAAGATTAGAATACGAGTTAGTTAACCACTTGCGATATCCCCCAAGAAGACGAAGGGACAAAAAAAGGTATATGGCCATCGAGACAAAAGTTCCGTCAAACTCTATGCGATATGTCCAAGGGAGATGGACTTCTTGCCAATACCAATGGCGATAATTGTATTCCTGGAGACTCAGAAAAAAGTAAAGTGCAGCTTGAATCGCAACTGGTATAAAATGAAGCAAGTGAATTTTTGCAAACTTGAATTCACTGTTCACAATGCTCCGAACATAGAAGTAGATGAGCGGTCCAAATGCAAAAGAATAATAGATAGGTTTAAAATAGAGTCGAGGATTCTGACCATACAAACCAGAAATACGAAGGAATGTATCGATCAACCACAAAGAGATCACAACTAAAAGGGCAGACAGTATTCGGTTAGGATAACGATTGCGATTCTTAAAGAAAAGACAAGACGCACCAAAAAGGCCAAGAACGATTATAGCTCCATTAAGGGCTACTCCAAGTGAAAAAATTATCTGCACACACAAATGTATAAAGCCTAAGTTATTCTCTACTAGCATTGTGTTTTCTTGCTCTGACTTCTATTATCAATATTCGAGGCAGACAAAATCCCAAAACTTCATTTGATACCTCATCTTTAGTCTAAAAGACGTCCCAGTACTAAATCCGCTCTTATTACAATGGTTATATTGGCTGAAGACTAAAAATATACATCAACATGAGAATCTTTCTACACCTCCTTTGTGCAGTGCTGTTAAGTAACGTGAGCACTAGCCAAGAAGACATGGGTACTCGCTTGTTACGCCAACCTGATATAAGCGATACCCACATATGCTTTTCCTACGGTAGTGATATCTGGGTAATAAGTAAGGATGGTGGTGAAGCACGTCGGATCACAAGTACTCAAGCTGTAGAGTCTAATCCCTTCTTTTCACCTGATGGAGAGATGATCGCCTTCAGTTCTAATAGAAATGGAGCTAACGATGTATATGTGGTCTCCGCTAAGGGTGGAGAAGCTACGCGACTTACTTGGCATCCCAGTGGCAGTCTTGTAAGAGGATGGTCCACTGATGGCAGCAAGATCTTATTCTCCAGTAGTCGTAGTACAGCGCCTAGACCCATCAACAAACTCTATAGCATATCTGTAGATCAAGGCATACCAGAGTTACTCTCTGACCAATGGGGATATGACGGTAGCTACTCGCCTGATAACACCCAACTCGTTATGGATAAGATGAGTAGATGGGACAGCGAGTGGAGAGCTTATCGAGGTGGACAGAATACCCCATTGATCATCTTGGACCTAACCACCCAAGAAGAGACACTCATACCGAATAATAAAACTACAGACATCCAACCTCGCTGGATAGGTGATCATATATACTTTCTGTCAGACCGTGATCTTGTTATGAACATCTGGTCTTATCACACCACCACTCAAGAGCTCACTCAGCTCACCACCTTCAAAGGCTCTGATGTAAAGTGGCTAGGTGGTCATGAAGACCAACTTATCTATGAGCGAGATGGACTACTGCATACCTATGACATATCTTCTTCCTCTTCTACTAGGCTTAAGATAGATGTGATAGGCGACTTCCCTTGGTCAGCGACTAAGTGGGAAGATGTATCCGAGAGAGTTAATTCAGCAACCATCTCTCCTAATGGAAAGCGGGCCATCATGTCCTCGAGAGGAGAGATCTTCACGATCCCGGTGAAGGATGGTGATGTCCGCAATATCACTCAAACCTCAGATGCAGCAGACCGCAACCCGATCTGGTCACCTAAGGGAGATCGTATAGCTTGGTTTTCTGATGAGGGGCATCAAGGCTATCAACTCATCATCGTTGATCAAGATGGACTTTCTAATAAAAAGACCTTATCCATCGGCGAATCTAAAATGGCCTGGGATCCTTCCTGGTCACCTGATGGAAAGCATATCGCCTTCGTAGATGATGATGTGCGCATGCGCGTCATCCACATAGAATCACAAAATATAAAGACTATAGATGTAGGTAACAATAATCTCGAGAGAGGCCAGATCACCTTAGAGTGGTCGCCAGACTCTAAGTGGATCGCCTACAGCAAGTCTGCCGCTAACAACTTCCGCCAGATCTATGTATGGTCTGCAGAAAGTAGTACAACACAGGCCATCACTGATCCATTTGCAGATTCTTTTTCACCTGTGTGGGATCTGGGCAAAAAGCAACTCTACTTCTTAGCGAGTACTGATGTGGCGCTTGGTTCGGGATGGGCCAATACAAGCGCCATGCAGTCAAATGCAGAGTACGCTGTCTATGTTATCAATCTCGATGCTGAAGATGACTCTCCTTTCAAACCTAGGAGTGATGAAGAGGAAGTCGAGAAGGAAGAAGAAGGTGATAAAGAGGAGATGGCAGAAGAGCAAGATCAAAAGAAGAAAGGTAAGAAGAAGGGCAAAGAAAAAAACAAAGCAGAAGATCAATCAGACACTACAAAAGAAGAAGCCTTGAAGGTTGATGTAGATGGGATTGCTCGGCGCATCCTACCTCTTCCGATGCCTGTCCGTAACTATAGGGGACTCATCGCAGGCCCACCAGGAGCAGTCTTCATAGCAGAAAGCATCCCTAACGAAAGAGGTGTTAATCTGAAAAAGTTTACGCTCGAAGAACAAGAGACCAAAGACTTCCTCTCTGGTGTAAGAAGTGCCACCGTTAGTGCCAATGGCAAGCACATGCTAGCTCGTGTAGGTCCTGGCTGGAAGGTCATCGATACAGGTGGACCCAAGGGAGAAAATGGCAAGTCACTTAAAGCAAACCTGCAGATGAAGCTGGATAGATCAGCAGAGTGGAAGCAGATGTTCGAAGAAGCTTGGCGCTATGAAAGAGATTACTTCTATGATCCTGACTTACATGGCAGGGACTGGCAGGTAGTATACGATCGCTATGCTCCGCTAGTACCATTCATCAAGCACCGAAGTGATCTCACGTATATCCTTGATCAGGTCAATGGAGAGTTATCCGTAGGTCATAGTTTTGTATTTGGAGGAGACTTCCCTGATAGAGAAAGATCAGTAGTAGGACTCCTTGGTGCTGATCTCATGAGAGAAAACGGCAGGTGGAAGATAGAGCGGATTTATACCACTGAGAGTTGGAATCCAGGGCTAACAGGTCCGCTAGACGCACCAGGTCTAAACATCAAAGAAGGTGATTATATCGTAGGCATCAATGGAAAAGAACTGACTGCAACTGATAACATCTATGAGTTTCTCGATGGGACTCGTAACAAACAGACGACCCTCCACATCAGTAAGTCTCCGACCTTTTCTGGATCAGAGAAGAAGATCGTAAAACCCATCGCTAACGAAAACTCCCTTCGGACACGCACGTGGGTAGAAGATAATCGACGACTAGTAGATGAACTCTCAGGAGGTCGCCTTGCATACGTCTGGGTACCTAATACTTCAGGTCCGGGGTTCGTCTCATTTAATCGGTACTTCTTTGCTCAGCAAGACAAAGAAGGTGCTGTCATCGATGAGCGCTATAATGGTGGCGGTCTCTTAGACGACTATATGGTAGATCTGATGACACGTGACTTACGTGCTAGCATCACTAATGAAGTACCTAATGGAAAAGCCATGAGACTCCCTGCAGGTATCCTAGGCCCTAAGGTCCTTCTTATCAATGAGCTGGCAGGATCTGGTGGTGACTTCTTCCCTTGGGTCTTTAGACAGCAGAAAGCAGGTCAACTTATCGGCGCCACCACTTGGGGTGGGCTCGTTAAGTCATCTGTACATTATGGCCTGGTGGATGGCGGCGCGCTCACGGCTCCAGATAACGCAGTATTCGACCCTGTAAAGAATGAATGGATAGGCGAGAACAAAGGCATAGCACCAGACATAGCTGTACGTCAAGATGCGGTATCGTTAAGTGCAGGTAGAGATCCTCAGTTAGAAAGAGGAGTAGCAGAACTAATGAAGCTATTAGGAAGTAACGAGGAAGTCATACCTCCGACTTACTCAGCGCCTGCGAAGGGTAATTAGAGCATTTACGAAAGTGATATGTGTGGTGATCCTTGGAGTATGAATAAGATGATTAAGAGCATAAGGATGTAATCATCTAAAAACGGTACATTCGGAGTAGACAAAAAGAATCAACCCGATGAGAAAGCTACTCTTACTTGTATCTATTTGTCTTGTTGCTAGTATATCATATAGCCAAGACAAGGATAAATCACTTCGCTCCGAATCAAATCTTAAAGCCTTCAAATGGCGATCTATAGGTCCAGCCTTTGCTTCTGGCCGGATCGCAGATATAGCGATCCACCCTACCCACCCACATACGTGGTATGTCGCGGTAGGATCTGGTGGCGTATGGAAGACTACTAATGCAGGTACTACCTGGACATCCATCTTTGATGGGCAGTCGGTCTACTCTACTGGGTGTATCACGATAGACCCTCACAACTCTCACAAGATATGGCTAGGCACTGGCGAGAATGTCGGTGGTAGACACGTCGCTTGGGGAGATGGTATTTACGTAAGTGAAGATGGTGGTAACACGTGGAAAAACAAGGGACTCAAGGAGTCACAACATATCTCAGAGATCATCGTCCACCCTACTGACCCCAATATCGTCTGGGTGGCTGCTCAAGGGCCACTGTGGAATAGTGGTGGCGAACGCGGTTTCTATATGTCCAAAGACGGAGGAACTACATGGGAGCGTACGCTTGGAGATGACGAGTGGACAGGTGTCACGGATATAGCGGTAGATCCTCGCGACCCTGATGTGATCTATGCGGCCACCTGGCAACGACATCGTACTGTAGCAGCCTATATGGGAGGAGGACCTCTATCGGGTATATGGAAAAGTACGGATGGAGGTCAGAACTGGTCAGAGTTAAAGACAGGTCTCCCTTCCGGAAATATGGGGAAGATCGGTATCGCCATCTCTCCTCAGAAGCCAGATATACTCTATGCGGCTATAGAACTTGATCGCACCAAAGGTGGAGTCTATAAATCAACCAACCAAGGTGCTTCTTGGACGAAGCAGTCTGATGCTGTTTCTGGAGCAACAGGACCTCACTACTACCAAGAACTATATGCCTCTCCTCATGAGTTTGACAAGTTATATCTCATGGATGTGCGCGTACAAGTCTCCTCAGATGGAGGTAAGAACTTTCAGCGTATGCAGGAAAGAGATAAGCACTCTGATAATCACGCTATCGTCTTCAGAGAAGATGATCCAAACTACATCATGATCGGTACTGATGCCGGTATCTATGAGTCTTTTGACAATACAGACAACTGGCGATTCATAGATAACCTGCCGCTCACTCAGTACTACAAGGTGGCAGTAGATGACCAAGAGCCATTCTACTGGGTATATGGAGGAACTCAGGACAATGGATCACACTCAGGACCTAGTCGAACAGTAGAGTCAGAAGGTATCCGCAATGCCCACTGGTATAAAACGCTTGGTGCCGATGGACATCAGTCTGCTACCGAACCTGGCAACCCTGATATCTTCTATGCGGAGACGCAGCAAGGTGGATTACACCGCATAGATAGACTAACAGGTGAGCAGATATTTATACAACCTCAAGCCTCTCCTGGTGAGGATTATGAAAGATATAACTGGGATGCTCCGATCGTAGTCAGTCCGCATAACCCGGCACGACTTTACTTTGCGTCGCAACGCGTGTGGAGATCTGACAACCGTGGGGATAGTTGGACAGCCATCTCTGATGATCTTACTAAGGATGAAGAGAGACTGAGTCTTCCGATCATGGGTCGCACGCAGAGCTGGGATAGTCCATGGGATGTAGGTGCCATGTCTAACTATAATACGATCACTTCACTTTCTGAGTCACCGGTCACAGAGGGCTTGATATATGCAGGCACTGATGACGGTATTGTTCAGATAACTGAGG
>CAYYBR010000003.1:34567-45276 GCA_964470035.1 uncultured Saprospiraceae bacterium | reverse complement strand
ATATATGACCAGTCCTAGGGTTAATCCTTATCTGAGGGTCTCCACCGACGGGGTTCTCTTTAGTAAACCCATTAGTATAGATGACCTCGTCAAAATTAGGAGTACAAGTACGAGGATCGGGCTTTACACAATCACAACAGATAGGTGGTGGGTTACCAGGATTGGTACCAGATATAAACGGTGTACATAACTTATACACTAGTGAGTCTCCTTCTTGGTCGATAGCGCGATGGTCAAAATCAAAATCAAAACCCAGACAAACAAATATCGGCGGATACTCCCTAAAAACTGGACTATTGTTAGTCCGTTTCATCGCTTCGGGAGTAATGATGATATCATAGACGGCGCCTGTCTCACCAGGGTTGAGAATATTGTTGATCGAAAAATTTCTGCAACATCGCTGGTGGGCTACCATGTACATGAAAGGCCCAGTCTCAAGAGTTATCTGAAAATTGTAGACTCCAGACTCTATGATCAACTGACTTAAGATTTCATCTTTGCAGGGGTCATCAAGAGCGCTGATATTTAGAACCTCACCAAGTGGAACATTATTAATCACCTGATATGACTCCCAGGGATCGTCATCTTGCTTCACATATACACCAAACTCTGCTAGTAGATCAAAATCTAAACCAGCCGTATCTCGATAGAGGATAAACTCTATATCATATGTCACTAAAGAAGAGTCCTGATTATAGTGCGATAAACTATAGTATATGTCACCTCCTATTATATGAGATGCATCTGCAGTATTGAGCCCGAACAAAGACATGCTCAGCAACCCTAGAATGATGACGCGTAGACGTTTTTTCATAGATCAGCAGTGATAACTTACTTGTTATCAGTTATTCTTTAATCTCTGTAGGTTGGTGGATATGGTCTCTAAGAGGAAACAGCTACATGGGGGTCGATAGAGTATATACGGGTAAGTATATATCAATATTATATCTACTCAAGATCTTCTTTTTAAGAAAAACAAAACCAAGGGTTAACCCAGATTTAGCACATACCTGACGCTGTGCGGACGATTCTACGGTATTTTCTTCGTTTTTATATCCTTCGATAACCTTATCATGTTTATCCTAGTAAAGTAAGAAATCAGACCTATGAAAAATTTACTCATTGTAGCACTCGTCTTGACCACTTTCTCACTTGTAGGACAGGACAATTGGTATGTAGATAATCAACCAGAAGAATTAGGAGATGTCCATTGGTTAAGAAATTATGATGAGGCACTAGCTCAGTCAGAAAAGCAAGGACTTCCAGTATTCATACTTTTTCAGGAAGTACCTGGATGTCATACTTGCACTACATATGGTAATAAGATCTTACAGCATCCCTTTATCGTTGAGTTGATAGAAACTCACTTTGTACCACTTGCGATATATAATAACAAGGGTGGTGAAGATCGCAAGGTCCTACAAAAATATAGAGAACCATCATGGAATAATCCTGTAGTCAGAATCACCAACCAAAAAGGAGATGACCTAATCAATAGAGTAGCTGGGGATTATAGCTTGCTAGGTCTCGCCAAAGGTATACAACAGGCTATGGTCTTATCTGGACAAACTACACCTGCCTACCTAGATATATTTCTTGAAGAACTTGAAGGTCAAGGCCAAGAAGAAGAAGCTTTCTTATCGATGTACTGTTTTTGGACCGGTGAAAAAGAAATCGCCAAGATAGATGGGGTATTGTCAACAGAAGCTGGCTTTATGCACGGAAGAGAGGTCGTAAAAGTTACTTATAACGGTGATAAGACTAATCTCAATCAGATAGCCAAAAAAGCTGAAAAGGTAAGCTGTGCAGATCAGGTTTTTGCCAATCAGAAAGGTCACTTTGTTGATAAAGGCGTAGGAAAGTATCGTCAAGATCGAGAAGTAAAATACTACCTATCGAAAAGTGCTTATAGGAGTATTCCGATGACAGCTCTTCAGTCCGCTAAAGTTAACTCAGCTATTGGACAAGGGAAAAATGCTCTTCAATATTTGTCACCAAGACAAATAGAGCTGATGAACCATGTGAGCAATGAGAACAGAATAGGTGAAGACTTTGTGTCCTCTTGGCATAAGGTTGTTAAATCCTAGGGAACGCCTCTGCCGAAGGATAATCAGGGAAAAAGTTAGGTTAAAGAAAGAGCTGGCCGTGAAGCCAGACCCTCTCTCCGATTCTTAATAATAAGAATCTCAACGTACCTATCGTTAGGTGTGTTACCACCTTGTGACTTAACAGTAGTTAGCTGTTATGTTTTTTCAGGTCATTAACCCGAACTAATTTCGTCACGTTGCAAAATCATTGTGCTTGGTTGCTTTCTGACAGTTATTTCGTTGGTTGTCAGAGATCATTTATAGGTACGCCTCAAATAACCACCTATTCTATTACGAAAGCGGTTACTAGGAGAAAAAGGAATTAACACAATAATTCAATAAACAACATACTTAGACAGCTTATCCATCTAAGAAGACTTAGTCAAGAGAGAATAAAATTATCTCTTGCACCTAAATTTAACACTTTGTCATTAATTCAGTTGCAAGAAACCCTAACTTTTTCTGATATAAAGCCCTGTAGTGGGGATTATTAGTTTCAGTCGGGTAAATCTAATAGCCCAAGGCTTTTTTATTTATGAAAAGCATAACACAACCCATCACATCATTTCTCGTTTACCTCTTATGCGAAGTTTAATAGTACTTTTTCTATTGACATATTCGATCCTAGGTACTGCACAAGAGATCGATAGATTCGAGAGTTTTGATGATTTTCAGGCCAATTTATCTCAGTCGGACAAGATCCTTGTCGTTAACTATTGGGCGACATGGTGCGCGCCCTGCATAAAGGAGTTAGTGTACTTCGAAGAGTTGGATGAAAAGTATGAAGACCTCAATGTCGAGGTAGTACTTGTGAGTCTGGATTTTAAAAATCAGTATGACAAAAGGCTTGTCCCATTTGTACAAAAAAGAGGTCTAAAATCTCGTGTCATACATCTCGCAGACCCCAAAACAAATGATTGGATAGACAAAGTTGATCCAGATTGGTCAGGATCAATCCCCGCTACACAGATAATAAGCGGAGATAAAAAGATATTTATGGAAAGAAGCTTTGACGACCTAGAATCCCTAGTTGAAGTTCTTGAGCCTTTTTTAGATAACTAATCAAACACATTAATACTTGTTAAAAATGAAGACATTATTCTCACTTACCATGTTGACTGCCGCAGTAGCATTCATGTCATTCTCTTTTGTTGAAGGATATCAAGTCGGAGATACAGCAACAGATTTCAGCCTAAAAAATATAGATGACAAGTTTGTCTCTCTTTCTGACTTTGAAGGAGCAGAGGGATATATCGTCATCTTTACTTGTAACACTTGTCCTTATGCAGTGATGTACGAAGACAGAATCCAAGAGCTACATGAAAGACATGCAGCTAATGGATATCCAGTGATCGCTATCAATCCTAATGACCCTGAAGTGAAGGAAGGTGATAGCTTCGCCAAGATGAAGGTAAGAGCAAAGGAAAAAGGATTTGACTTCCCATATCTTTTTGACGCTGGTCAAGCAGTATATCCTCAGTATGGTGCTACGAAGACTCCACATGTATACATCCTCGATAAGGATATGGAAGTAAAATACATAGGAGCAATAGATGATAATCCACAGGATGCCACTGCAGTTGGCGTTAAATATGTAGATGATGCAGTTGCTGCATTGAAAGCAGGTAAAAACCCTACACCAGCAACTACAAAAGCCATAGGCTGCAGCATAAAAGTCAAGAAGGCTTAAATTTAATTAAGTCATCACGAGATTATAAAGGGAGCCATGCGCTCCCTTTTTTATTCCATGTTTCTCATACCTCCTGCATCGAGTGCGATGAAGTGATCATCCATCACACATCCGATATAGATTTTATCTTTATACGGAAGCGCTACCGTAGAAGCACTCATATCTACACCATCACTTTCGTAAATAGACTTCACATCATAATCTCCCTTGCCTCGATAGTCTATCGTGATGATCTCAGATGGTGAGTATGCCCGCGTACCAGCAAAATATGGAAGCGTCAATAATGCTTTAGGATGACTTCCGATCCATAACTTGCCATCGGGACCCATCTCTATATTATCAACACCGGACTTACAAGGTATCTCCTCGATCTTATCGAGTGATCCATCTTCTTTGATATTATACGGGATCACTTTGACATGCCTGGGAGATGCTACGAAGAGGATATCTTTTGAGTGATCGATATTTATCCCATTTGCGTAAGCGATATCTTCAGCGACGATCCTGTACTTACTACCATCGAAGTAACCTACGTTACTGCGTTTGAATCCAAGCAAATCTTCTAATTGTAATCCAAGAGATGTCTTGGATCCATGATCATTCGTATAATAGAATCTAGTCTCATCTACGCCGACTACGTCGTTAGGACTAAATACCAGATCATCCTTGTGCGACTTGACATGTCGCAGGGATTTTCCCTCCAGTATAAACTCTTCGATAGAGTGTACGGCGTGTATATCAAGCGAGCTGACCCCCTCAGTCGACTCTGTGATATGATTCACTACGAGTAGTCTATGCTGGGTGCTATCAAGTCGGAGCATGTGTATACCATGAGGATAGATCTCCATCTCTCTTGACGTGATCAATGGTGTTATTTCTTTAGTATGCAGGTCCATATAATACAGACCACTCACCACATCTTTACCATCACGACGTCCAGCCCTATCGTCAGATGATATGATCATAAAGCCATCTTCTCTACTCATGGCGAAGTCCTCTGCACCTGGGATATCGTATCGTTCTATCGAGCCTTGATAGGAGTTTTCGATGGATCTAAATGTACCTATAGTACTCAGATCGTATACTAAGTATAATAGAGTCAAAAGGAGTAGTACACCCAATATCTTGAGGAGGCGCTTCATCACGTTGTGTTTTGTCTAGTCAAGATAGAGAATAATGCCTTAGCCAACTACCTACCAATCAAAACTCAACTGACCATCCGAGTCTGTGTCAGTTTTAGCATCTGGAAAATTAGACGATGTCAGACCTACTAGACGGATCGACATCTCTGCCGTATAGTTATCTCTTAAGAGCTTGAAGGCTAACGTCCTGATCTCCTCTCGGTCCGAGATGGGATAGCTCATGGATTTACTTCTGGTTATAATATCGAAAGAAGCAGTCTTCAACTTCAGCGTCAGCGTACGTCCATATTTTTGATATCTCTCGAGTCTTTCTATCAATTTCACCACGATATCCTCCAGCTTCGCTTCTAGTTCCTCCAGTGACTTGAGATTTTCGTCCACTGTTCGTTCTATGGCTATTGATTTCCTGATTCGGTTAGGTTTGACGGGACGATCGTCTATACCTCGCACGATATCATGGTAGAAACCTCCAGACTTACCAAAAGTCTTGATCAAATCCACCCTCCTCCACTCTTTTAGTTCTTTACCAGAGTGTATGCCAAGTGCTTTCATCTTCTTAGCAGTCACCTTCCCTACTCCATAGAACTTTTCGATGGCCAACTTTTCTAAGAAGACTTCGGCTTGGTGAGGTCTGACAACTGTCAGGCCATCTGGTTTATTCATATCTGAAGCGACTTTAGCGATGAACTTACTATATGACACACCAGCGGAAGCCGTAAGTCCAGTCTCCGCTTTTATATCGGCTTTTATAGCCTTTGCAATATCCGTAGCATAAGAGATGTCTTTCTTACACTCTGTCACATCCAGATAGGCTTCATCAAGCGAAAGTGGCTCGATGAGGTCTGTATAGCGAGAAAAAATCTCACGGATTTGTTTCGACACCTCACTATATGCTTCGAATCTAGGCTTGACAAAGATGATATCTGGGCAGAGTGCTTTTGCTTTGAAGCCTGGCATCGCCGATCTCACTCCAAATACCCTGGCTTCGTAGCTACATGTAGTCAGAACGCCCCTCTTTTCACCGCCACCGACTGCTATGGGCTTGCCGCGAAGAGTTGGGTCATCTCTTTGTTCGACTGATGCATAGAATGCATCCATATCTATGTGTAGGATCTTTCTGGGAGGAGACATATGCGTCATACTGCCACTGATATCTACTAGTTAGTGAGACTTACCGCTTGCCGGCAAGAAGGTAAAGCACTGCCATCCTGATGGCGACCCCGTTTTCGACCTGGCCTAAAATGATAGAATGTTCGGAGTCAGCTACATCACTATTCAGTTCTATACCTCGATTGATAGGACCTGGATGCATGATGGTTATCTCCTTATCTAGTTTTGCAAGTCTCTTTTTATCGATACCGTAGTATATCGCATACTCTCTGAGGCTTGGGATATACTTCACATCCTGACGCTCTAGTTGAATCCTTAAGACATTAGCTATATCACACCAAGCAAGTGCTTCGTCGACGTTGTAGAATTCTCTTACTCCAAGAGTACCTATGTGCTTTTGTATGAGAGTTGGTGGACCACAAACTGCTACTTCAGCACCGAGTTTCTGCAAGCAGAAAATATTAGAAAGTGCCACTCTAGAGTGTTTCACATCTCCGATGATGACTACTTTCTTTCCTTTCACTTCACCGTACTTTTCTCTGATAGAGTAAGCATCGAGTAGTGCCTGGGTAGGATGCTCATGGGTGCCATCACCAGCATTGATGACATTAGCAGCTATCCGTCTTGCCAGATAGATAGGAGTGCCAGGAGTGGGGTGTCGGATAACGATCATATCGACTTTCATCGATAGAACATTATTCACTGTATCTAAGAGAGTCTCTCCTTTCTTTACCGAAGAAGAAGATGCAGAGAAATTAACTACATCTGCTGAAAGTCTCTTTTCCGCTAGCTCGAAGGAGATCTTGGTGCGAGTGCTATTCTCAAAAAAGAGATTTGCGATGGTGACATCTCTTAGACTAGGAACTTTCTTGATAGGTCTGTTGATAACATCCTTGAACTCATCGGCCGTCTGAAAAATCAACTGAATGTCTGCGGGAGTAATGTACTTGATCCCAAGAAGATGTCGTGTGCTTAAGTGAGGTTCCGACATATCGACCGCTAAGATGATTCTTTTTTAGAAAATAATTTAATCTGATCCTTACCATCGAGGTGGGACCATTCGACTCGGACATATGCCTCGTCGATCGCATCAACAGTGATACCCGTGATATCGGGATGTATCGGGAAGTGGCGATTAAACCTTCTATCTACAAGAACAAGTAGTTCGATGTGAGAAGGGCGCCCAAACTGCTGGAGTGCACTGATAGCCGCATGTATCGATCTACCCGTATATAGTACATCGTCTATCAAGATGACTCTTCGATCTTCGATGATAAAGTCGATCTCGGTTTGACTCGGGGCAAGTGGTCGATCTCTCTTCCTATAGTCATCTCTATGAAAACTAATGTCGATCTTACCATAATCAAATCCATCGATCTTACGACTGTGTAACAGTTGTACTATGCGATCAGAAAAAATAGCTCCACGATCTTGTATACCGATTATACAAACATCCTTAAAGTCATCAAACTTCTCTATGAGCTTTTGGCTGATTCTCTCGCATGTCAGCGAGAACCTTTCTTGTGGCAATATGACTTTACCCCTATTCATCAGTTAGGCTAACTCTACTTTTTATGTTGCATTTTTTTCTTCCAACTATCCTTGAGAGAGACAGTCCTATTAAAGACTGGTTGCTCTGGACTTGTCGACTGGTCTGCTACAAAATACCCTTTGCGCATAAACTGAAACTGATCACCTCCTTCAGCATTTCTCAGACTTGCTTCGGCTTTAGCAGTGACAGTCACTAGAGATTCAGGATTATAAAATTCGAGAAAATCTTTGTCTTCGTGTCCATCTGGCTTTGCATCAGTGAATAATGTATCATACAATCTTACTTCCACATCTACAGCTGATTTTTGATCTACCCAGTGGAGTGTGCCTTTTGCCTTTACGCCACTGTTATCAGATCCGCTCTTGCTATCAGGATAATAGGTACAGAGCACTTCTTCGATCTCTCCATCTTGACCCTTCACCACATCATGACAGTTCAAGATGTAAGCACCTTTCAATCTCACATTTCTATCGATACCCATCCTAAAATATTTTTTGGGTGGATCGAGCATAAAGTCATCTCGTTCGATAAATATGTTTTTTGAAAATGTCACCTCACGTGATCCTGCGTTTTCGTCTTCAGGGTTATTG
Source organism: uncultured Saprospiraceae bacterium (assembly GCA_964470035.1). Taxonomy (GTDB): domain Bacteria; phylum Bacteroidota; class Bacteroidia; order Chitinophagales; family Saprospiraceae; genus JAJRXG01. The sequence continues at coordinate 37,105 of CAYYBR010000003.1, read as the reverse complement.
CCAAGAGGCAATAGCTCACCTTCTTTATCATAGTTAGTGATAGTGACCTTCAAAGGATTTATAACGGCCATCACTCTTTTAGACGTCCTATTCAAAGAGTCACGCACACAACTTTCTAAAAGGGAAAGCTCGACTAGGTTGTCTCTTTTAGCCACTCCTACCTTGTCACAAAACTCCCTGATCGCTTCTGGTGGATACCCACGTCTGCGCATACCAGAGAGGGTACTCATCCTAGGATCATCCCAACTCTCTACTAGACCCTGATCCACCAACTTCATGAGCTTGCGCTTACTGGTGATCATGTACTCCACATTCATCCGGGCAAACTCTATCTGTCGAGAAGGATAGATATCAAGGTTTTCGATAAACCAATTATACAATGGTCGATGATGTCTAAACTCTAGCGAACACAAAGAGTGCGTTATCTCTTCGATACTATCAGACTGTCCATGCGTAAAGTCATACATAGGATAGATAATCCACTCTTCACCTGTACGATGATGTGCTTCGCGTTTTATACGATACAACACAGGATCTCTCATATGCATATTAGGAGAGGACATATCCACTTTTGCTCGCAAGACCTTACTACCATCAGGGTAAGCTCCTTCCTTCATCCCTTGGAACAGTTCTAGGTTTTCTTCGATACTGCGATCTCTGTAAGGACTCGGTGTGCCGGGTTCTGTCGGAGTACCTTTCTGTGCTGCTATCTCATCTGGCGTACTATCATCGACATAGGCCTTTCCCTCCTTTATCAACTTGATAGCAAACTCATACAACTGTGCAAAGTAGTCAGAGGCATATCGAGCCTCTCCTTCCCAGTCAAATCCAAGCCATTTGATATCTCTCTTGATCGCTTCTACGTATCTCGTTTCCTCTGTAGTTGGATTCGTGTCATCGAATCTAAGATTAGTCTTGCCGCCATATTTCTCAGCGACCCCAAAGTTGATACAGATCGCCTTAGAGTGGCCTACATGCAGAAAACCATTGGGCTCTGGTGGAAATCGAGTATAAATATCAGTAGGTACCTTGCCCGCAAGGATATCCTCTTCGATCGCTTCTTCCAAGAAGTTTCTTGGACTTCCTATTATGTCTTTGAATTTCTCTGTACTCATACCGCTCTGACTAAGTCAATTCCTTCTGTTATAAAGGAACGCAAAGATACACATTCGATATGGGTGTATTCCTACATGCGCTGTGGCATCTCTATACCTAGAAGTCCCATAGAGTGCTCGAGTACTTCCGCTACTTCATGACAAAGCGAAAGGCGATATGACTTGGCTTCGTCACTCTCTGCTGTTAACACTCGGACATCATGATAAAACTTATGAAACTTCTTGGCGAGATCATATGCATAGTTGGCGATGATAGATGGATCATACCCCACTGCAGCCTTATGTATTTCTTCAGGATAAGTGAGTAGTGTAGCGATGATTGCTTTTTCTGAGGGATCAACATTTGCGTAAGCGTCATAAGAGCTTAGTGTAGTCATATCTGTCTTGCGCAAGATCGACTTGATACGTACAAATGCATTCTGGATATATGGCCCCGTCTGACCCTGGATATCTACAGATTCCTTTGGATCAAAAACCATCCTCTTTTTAGGATTTACCTTGAGTATAAAAAACTTGAGCGCCGCCAACCCGATCTTCTTGTAGATGTCCTGTCTTTCCTCCTCTGATACATCTTCTAACTCACCTCGCTCTACAGCTGCCGCTTTCACCTCTCCTATCACTTCAGCTATTAAGTCATCAGCATCGACTATGGTACCTTCCCTACCCTTCATCTTACCAGTAGGAAGATCCACCATGCCATATGACAGATGGTATAAGCCATCAGCATAGGACTCACCAAGCTTCTTCAGGGTTTCGAATAACACCTGAAAATGATAATCTTGTTCGTCTCCCACTACATAGATCATACGATCAGAGCCAAATCTCTTATATCGCTCTTGGGCAGTACCGAGATCTTGAGTCATATATACGGAGGTGCCATCACTCCGCAGCAGTATCTTTCTATCGAGACCTTCATCTGTCAGGTCTACCCATACACTTCCATCAGGATCTTGTTCAAATATTTTCTGTGACAAGCCTTGTTCGATGATGTCCTTGCCGAGCAAGTAGGTCTGAGATTCATATTCTTTACTATCGAAATCTACTCCTAGTTGATCATATGTGTCTTGCCATCCTTTATACACCCACCCATTCATGGTCTCCCATAGTTGCCTTACTTGAGGGTCATTAGCCTCCCATGCAAGCAAAAGGTTTCTAGCGTTCTTTCCTATATCGCTAGTTTCATTGAAGTATTTGTTTTTATAGCTCTTAAAGAATGCTGCTGCTTCTTGACCTTCTTTCGCTAAAGAACTATAAACGTCCTGACCAGCAGAGGTTGCCTGCCATGCTTTATATTCTACTTGAAATCTCTTTTCAAAGTTTACATAGTAGTCTCCTACCAAATGATCTCCCTTTACTTGGGCAGACTGCGGTGTCTTTCCATCCTCATCTAGTTGCCAAGCCAACATGCTCTTACAGATAGCTA
>CAYYBR010000003.1:8570-34467 GCA_964470035.1 uncultured Saprospiraceae bacterium | reverse complement strand
GGTGTCTTTCCATCCTCATCTAGTTGCCAAGCCAACATGCTCTTACAGATAGCTATCCCCCGATCATTGATCACCTTGGTCTTTGTTACTTCATGACCGACTGCATCGAGGATCTTATACGTAGACCAACCCAGCAAGATATTTCGTACGTGTCCGAGGTGTAGTGGCTTGTTAGTATTCGGGCTAGAATACTCTACCACTACCTTGTCACTTTGCACTGATGAGATACCAAGATTTTCTCGTGTCCGTATGGTGTTTAAAGTCGACACCCAGAAATCATCAGGCATCGTAAAGTTCAAAAAACCTTTGATGACATTGTAGCTAGAGACTACATCAGGATGGTGCTCGAGGATGTACGCTCCAACCTTCTCGCCGATTTCTTCAGGTTTTTGCCTGAGCACTTTCGTAAATGGAAATACCACCAAGGTGTAGTCCCCTGAGAATTCTTTCTTCGTCTCTGTCAAAACAATCTTGTCTATATCTATAGTCTGATCATAGATCTTAGCGATTGTTAATTTAATCGTCTGTACGAGTGTGTCTAAGCTAGTTACCACAAGCAGGATACCTTTTAATGATTCGGACCACAAAAGTAGTCCAATCATACGTACCAGATAGCACGCTAGTCTAGGAGATTTATATCAGTACGATTTTCTCTACATGGGGAAGCTGCACTTAAGAAAGTGTGTATACCCTTCTGTCCAAGACACGTCTTCGTGCCAAAATCAAGGAGAGCAGTCACTGAATTTGATAAGAGTGGCTTAAAGTTGATATACCACTACGTTACACATCCAGTATCTTTTTAAAAGTAAAAAATGCCGAGAAGATCACTTCTTCTCAGCACCTTCTAATTTGTACTTGGTTTCTAATTCTATCTAGCCTCTAACGCATCTATGCGTTGTTGAAGTTTTTCGATTAGTACTTGCTGTTCTTTTAATGCCTCCACCAAGACCGGAGTTATCATATTATAATTCACAAAGTAATTTCCACTTGTTGTCTTACTCACTGCTTGGGGTATAATTTTTTCTATTTCTTGTGCCATCAAACCTACTGCCTGTATAGGCTCTTGAGACTTTTGGATTTCTTTATCATTTAGAGTATAGTAGTATGTATATGCATTCATTCTTTTAATCGCATCAGTCCCATTAGAAAATTTCTTTATGTTCGACTTTCTATTGCGATCGCTCACAGTCCATACACCAGAAGTATTTAGATAAGCGACTAGAGCACCACCATCGTAAGGATTTGTATTACCATCATTCCAATTATCTTCATCAAGAACAAAGAGATGGCCAAATAGTCCTGATCCAGCTGCCTCATCACCAGGAGACCATAGTGTGAGAGCGTCTCCATCACCATGGATCCCTGCTGATTCAGTATCTCCTTCTCTACTTGCAATGATGAATGAAGTCCCGCCATCTCCCATGACTTGGGCATCAGCATTAGCTGGATGAGCATAATCTTGACTGTTGATGAGCTCCATTCGCTCACTATCGCTATCTCCAATTGAAAAGGCCAACCTATCGTCATCCATGAAAAAATCTATTACACCCTCAGCATTCTGATAGAAAGTTAGCCTACCCTCAGCATCAACGGCAATATCAAAGATTTCATTATTTGGTGCATTTCTAAGTCTAAGTGCATTTGGGGGTTGGAGTTCTGTAACACCATCAGATCCAACGAGTATTCCGAGATCAGGATAGAATTCTACCTGACCTTCAAGGCTATAAACAGTAAAAAGAAGTAGAATTATCGTAGTTATAAATGCAGTCTTCATATTTGAGAATTTTTAATTTTATTTAATAGGTTGATTAGTCAATTGTAAATATTCCTTGCTGATAAGCTACTCGCACCATGCACGCAGAATTTTTCGCATGTAACTTTTGCTTCAGGTTTTTACTATGAGAAATAACAGTGTGAGTACTGATAAACAATTTAGAAGAGATTTCCTTAGCCGTATATCCATAGGCTATAAGGTTGAGAACTTCAAGCTCTCGAGTGGATAGCAGTTGCATAATTTCTCAGTTGATGCGGTTTAAAATACTCGATTAGTATATACAACATTTGAAAAACTCCAACAATCTTTTGCTCTTTTTAACTAAAAAATCATTGTTTTTGGGGATGTATGACCTAGTAAATCAATGTGATAGTTTCCTTGACAAGGTTTATCGATATAAAAGTTAACTGGATTGTAATCCATCAACAAACCGAAATGCTCGGACTAAGAAAAAAGGATGTCGCTAGTTTCTATTTTAGGTTCAGTCGTTTGGCCAGTGCACTATCTAACCACCGATCGGGCAACCGCAGTGGGAGTGACCAGTTCTTGAACCGCTGAGGCACAAAGGCATATCTGATTTTTGGTCGCTCGGCATCAACTATATCGGCTATTTGTTTTCCCAGATAAGACGCTTCAAGACCCTTTTCACTAGACTCTTTAGCGCCCTCACCAAACTTTCTCAAGATCTCTGCATAAGGTGTAGACCCAAAATTGTTGAACTTCATACCCTTGTCCCAGATAGGTGTCTTCACTGCGCCAGGTCCAACTATGACTACCTGGACTCCGAAGGGTAGTAACTCGCGTCTCAGGCCGTGAGAAAAACCCTCTACTGCGTGCTTAGAACTAGCGTATGTTGTAACAAATGGTGCTGCTATTTTACCGGCTACACTACTTATATTGATGATTTTACCGGGAACGCCTTGGTGATTTTCCTTGGCACCAAGGAGTGGAAGGCAAAGTTTGGTGACCCTTATCAGACCAAAGACATTTACATGAAAGTGCTTCTCTATATCTGACATCTCTTGATAGAGGATGGGGCCCCCGATGGCTATACCAGAGTTATTGATAAGTGTATGTAAGCCAGCAGGTCCGAGCATAGGAATGATCCTTTGGATCTCCGACTTTACAGCTTCTTCGTCAGTTACATCAAACATCAGTGGGATATAGCTATCACCGAACTCCTTACTTAATCTTATGGCATCGGACTCTTTTCTTACACTGCCATAAACTTGATATCCCCGTGCGATACAGGCTTTCGCAGCCTCATAACCGATACCAGTGGAAACACCTGTGATAAGAACAGCCTTAGATGTTTGGTTCATGTTTAATCTTTGTCGAGAGCTTGATCAATCTTGTAGACAAGATAGGATCTATGCACCTTCGATTCTCCGTTTCCCTGATTTTTCTGCACTGCAGACCTTATCGTAGTGAGTTGGTCATACATAGCTGCCTTAGCGATATGATCGTAAGATGAGCTCTTTAATCCACTAGCTAGAGCGCTCACATAATTTTGCTGGAGCATCTGTCGAGCAGGATTAACAGATCCCTTCAGATCAGCTGCAAATATGCCTTGAGTAGTATCATTGAGAAGTTCTGATACTGAATAAACATTTCCATAGTGACGACTATTAGTCATCCTTGCGAGTATCACCGGATTGAGTGTATGACTTAATAATACCCTTTGATAAAACCCTATCCAACTCAGGACCTTAGGATCTTCAGTACTCCCCCAGTGATTCCAACCTCTACGCTGAAATTGTAGGTGGCTATATAGTTCTTTGTCAACAGAAAAAGCATCAGGTGCAAATGCGTACTTGTTGAGCATCTCTACAGCTTTCTTCTGGACATCTCTATCTACAGGGGTATATGGTTGACTTTCTGAATCCTGACCATGGAAGGTCCTGTCAACCATAACACCTCCGATATATCTGGATATGGCTCTCAGAGCTGTATACTGCTCACCCAGTAGTCTATTAAATCCTCTTGTCATCTCGTGGTAACTCTCTCCATCATCGACAAGTCGTTCCATCAGTTGACCAATAGCATTATTAGTGAGTTGTATTCTTTCTTCTCCATACTTCATCACATCGCTACTCATGTCCCATGCATTGATACGCGGATCTATACCAGAGCTAGAAGAAAACATGGCATCTGCATCATTACCAAACCTGAGTTGGTCTTCAGTCGATCTATCCATCAACTTCTCCATCCGTCTTTTCTCCGCAGTCATATTAGACATCGTAGGCGCATAAGCAAACTCTATGGCCCACTTATCATAAGGGCCAGGCACAACGGATTGATAGTTACCCTGACGTTCTTTATCTACACATAGGTTCAGCGGATTATAATCCATAACAGAACTAGTGAGTCCCATCTCTTCAGTAAGTGATCGATCATGCACTTGATCGGCATCCCACAAGTGACTTGACGTGTAATTGTGAGCAAGCCCAAGTGTATGTCCTACCTCGTGAAGAAGCAACTCTATGAGTGTTTCCTCTTCCATACGTTTGACTTCTCTGACATCAAAGTCTTGTGCCTTGGATATAGCCCGCCCAAAGGCCATCTTATTGATGGCTTCTCTTTGAGCAATGCAGACATGTTTGAAGTTCGGATGATGGTGCTCATGCGCCTTAAGATCATCTTGTATCATCTCTTCTATACTCCTTCCATCTAGATCGTATATAGCATTCTCAGTGGGCACACCTCTGATAAATGTATAGTCTAACATGATGTCAGCTGCCAGTATCTGACCCGTACGCGGGTTTACAAAACTCGGACCCCAAGCGCTGCCCATATAAGGAGCAGCTGTCCATCGAAGTACATTATATCTTACATCACCTGCATCCCAATCGGCATCATCGGGTTGTTGTTTGACTACTACGGCATTTTTGAATCCTGCTTGTTCAAAAGCTAGATTCCACCTTTCTACTCCTTTTTTAATGATAGGTCGGATATCTTCTGGTGTAGTATTCTCCATCCAAAAAGTGACGGGTTCTACTGGCTCAGACATGGCAGCATTAGGATCTTTTTTTACAAGATGCCACCGATGTATCATATCCCTGTATGGTGTAGCATCAGTAGTTGTCTGATCTGTAACCTGGGTAACAAAGTGTCCTACACGAGGATCCTCATATCTTGGTTGGTAGTCGTTGTCTGGCATCTCAAGGATAGAGTGCTGGACATGTATGGTTGTATATCTAGCATCTGTAGCAGTTGCTAGGCCAAAGTTGGTAGGATTGCTATTCTCATAAACATACTCGACTATGACATCGGTATTTTTAGGATAGTTACGAACAGCTAAAACTTTACTCTTTTCACTACTTAATCCTCCAAGTTTAAATGGATTCTTGGGACCAGAACCAGGAGGAAAAGAAAACTTCAACTGAGCCAACTCTTCAGACTTATAGATACCATCCGCCTTGATTAAAAAAGTATCTTTCGAGGCGCTCATAGCTTCTATCATCTCTGAGGCGAAGATGGGCTCATTGATATTGACATGAGCAGTTCTAGCTAGGGCATTGTCTGGATCAAAGTAGAAACTTGTATTCTGTTCTTTGAATTCAAGACGGTCATAAAACTTTTTGATTTTGAAGACTTTTTCCCAACCGTAGTTACCTCTTACCCAGCCTGCATTCAGTGAGCCATTTTCACTATGGAAAAAGTGGATGTACTCTTTGTCAAGTTGACCAGCAGTAATCTCCATGAAGATATTGCCCTTTATGGTATCTTGATAGATAGGAAAAAGTCCAGATATCTTCTTGCAGGACTTAGTAACCTCAGCTATCGTTTTTACCTTGTTCTTGTCCTTACCTTCTTTCTTCTCATCAGTATTCTCTGCTGATTTTTTGTCTTTAGCTGAAGTGGGTGGAGGTGGTAGTGGAGCTATCTGGGCGGCTAAACTCTCAAAGCCTATACTACATACAAAAGCAAATAAAACAAGAAATTGAAGTCTCATAATCAAGTGTTAACAGTTGAGGTAATCACTGAAAGTAATATGTGAGCTCAGATAGTCAGATATAATCTAATAGCCTTAACAAATAATAAACATCATCATAGGTACGAAGTGATCTGATTAGACATATCAGCCATGAGATGCATACTGAAAATCAAAAACATGTCTCTCGGATCGACCAGCTTGAAAAAGAGCTAAAAGAAATTAAGCTTTTGCTCGAGTTGGAGTAAAGCCACCTCAGGGTATCTTATCGACCTTTCATAGACTTTCTTAGCTCACCTTGTACTAGGTAAAAAGTATCCTGCATCTTTACGGCATGGATGCTTCTGTGATCGATGCGCTCTGGCAGCAGATGCGAGAGCAAGATCTTCTTTCTTTGGCTGGGCTGATCAGTGGCTTGCTTTGCGTCTACTTCCTTATCAAGCAACACATCATAACCTGGGCATGGGGTATCATATATGTCTTCATCTCATTCGTCATCTTTTGGCGCTATCAGTTGTATGGAGATTTCCTACTTCACATCATCTTTCTCATACTCAATATCTATGGCTGGTATAGCTGGTCTGGTAAAAGTGAAAGGATAGAGTCGGATCTAAAAGTCACTCATCTTAGCGCTTTCGCAAATGTCAGCTTTCTTCTGATCAGCCTTATAGGTATCTGGATTTTTGCTCAGTTTTTAATAGTTGGGCCATCATGGTTTGAAGGTATGGAGCCCGCATCACTACCCTACTGGGACAGTACCACCTCGGTCTTATCAGTAACCGCTATATGGATGTCTACTCGGAAATATATCGAAAACTGGTACTACTGGTTTATTATAGACATCCTAGCGACTGGTATCTACTGGTACAAAGGCATCTATTATTACAGTCTACTTTACTTTATCTATATTTTCTTTGCCATAGCTGGATATTTAGCTTGGAGGAGATCGCAAAAGGTCTAATATTTGAATGATGAAAATCGCGATAACTGGCCCCGAATGTGTCGGAAAAACAACCTTATCACTTGCATTAGCTAAGCACTACGATACACATGTTGTATCGGAGTATGCTCGCACCTATCTGGCTAACAAATTAGACGATCCATATACTCAAGATGATCTTTTGATGATCGCTAAAGGGACGCACACTAAGCAAAAACTAGTGGCCAAAAGGGATTTGGTGATCTGCGATACCGCTATGCTTGTCATGTTTGTGTGGAGTAAAGTGAAGTTTGGGACTGTTCACCCCGAGATCAATCAGATGTTAGATGCAGATGCTGTAGATCTATATATCCTCCCAGACTGGGATATCCCTTTTGTAGAAGATCCTCTCAGAGAAAGTAGTGGCGAAAGAGATGTCCTTCATCGGCTTTACAAGAGCGAACTCGAGTCTCGAGGTCTACCATTTACGGAAGTGAAAGGAGATGAGGACTTAAGACTTAAGCATGCTGTGCAGACTATCGATGTCTTGAGTAAATACCGCGAGATATAGACAAATCAATAAATCTTACCTATCCTTGCAACGTAATTAGAGAAGGGGTGCCATGATGACACATGGCTGAGATCATACCCTTTGACCTGATCCGGTTAGTACCGGCGTAGGAATCTCAAAGATGGATGTACTCCTCGTACACCTCTTCTCATAACTAATGCATAAACATATTATGAAGAAGAGTTTCCTACTGACAAGTATCATTTCGCTTTTTATGGTTTCTATGCTCTCGACACAGTCTCGGGACAGTGTAGATATAGAACAGGTGATCATATCCGCCACTAGAGCTGCTAAGAATGACCCGGTGACAGTTCAGAATATTTCCGCAAGGGAGATCAATAGGATATATGTAGGTCAAGATCCAGCCTTTTTGCTTCAGCAACTATCGCCTTCGATTATATCATTTTCGGATGCTGGGTCGGATATCGGGAACTATACACAGTTCAGACTGAGGGGGATCGATCAGTCTAGGATCAATGTCACACTAGACGGTGTACCGCTTAATGACATGCTTGATCAAGGAGTTTTCTTTTCTAACTTCTCTGACTTTGGCAATAGTGTAGAAAGCATCCAAGTGCAGCGAGGAGTGAGTGCTTCTAATGTCGGAGTAGCTTCTTATGGGGGTGCTGTAAACTTTGAATCAGCAAGAGTATTTGGTGAAGAAAGAGGTACAGAATTACAACTGACCACTGGTTCATTTGGAACACTTAGGACAACGGCAGAACTCAGAACAGGACTTCTCGACAATGGCATAGGAGGCTACGTAAGGGCGAGTAGAACTACGACCGACGGCTTTAAAGATAACTCTGGGGCAGATTCGTACTCCATCTTTGGAAGTATAGGATATAAAGGAAATAAAGATGTCTTGAAGCTCACAGGGTTTATGGGAAAGACGCAGAATGACCAATCTTATCTACCCGTATTGTTAAGCGATATAGAAGCGAATCCACGAACTAATTATAACCACCCAAATGATACCGATGACTTCGAACAAGAGCTGATACTTCTTAAGTATCAGCGCAGTATCTCGCCAGAGGTGAGCTTTGATGCGACGGCATATTATGGGGGCGCAAGAGGGGCCTTTCCATTTGGATTAGATGATACGACACAGCTTGTATTTGCTTTAAATAATGATCACTATGGCTTCTTATCCAATCTAAAAATCGAAAAAGATAATTATACCCTGACGACAGGTCTACAGGCCTATCAATTTGATCGGACCAATGCCGACTTTACTGCGCCCAATGTGACCAACCCCTTCGATCGAAGCGAGTCTGATAAGCGTGAGATCAGTGCCTATGCCAAACTGAACTATCCTATAGGAGATCTTTCGCTTTTCGCAAATGTACAAGCGCGACGTGTAGGTATAGATCTGATACCAGATGAAGAACTTGGTACCGGTATCGACTTAGATGAATCGTGGTTTTTTCTGAATGTGTTAGGTGGTCTGAACTATCAAGTAGCCAATGATCAATCCGCATATCTCTCTATCGGTCGTACTGGTAGAGAACCCACCAGGATTGATATCTTCAATGGTGTACTTGATGAAGAATTTGTCACAGATATAGAACTAGGGTATCGAGTGAACAATAGAAAGTGGGCCGCCAATGCCAATCTATTTTTCATGTCCTTCACGGATGAGATCTCTAATGTCGGGGCACTTCAAGAACTATCATACTTCGTCATCAGACAAAATGTACCCTCGAGTAGTCGCAATGGTTTTGAGCTACAAGTGAGACATCAGACAACTGAGGACATCTCCTGGACGCTCAATGCTGCCTATCTCTCAACTAATGTCAGTGAATTTGATAATGGGACTGAGATCTTCAGAGATGTGGATCAAATCTTCTCGCCTAGTCTAGTGATCAGACCACAGATAGACTTTCATCTCTTTGATGGGATACGTGCTCTGGTATCTGGCAGATACGTAAGTGATGCATTCATGGAGCTATCTAATCAGGAGTCCTTTGAGCTGCCTGCCCACACAGTACTCAATACTCAGTTGGACTTCACGGTTACCAAAAGTCTGGATATCACTCTTCAGGTGAATAACATCACTAATGAACGATACTTCACTGACGGAGCTCCGGTGGATTTTGATTTTGATGGTACTGTAGAAGGTCCTGGATTCAGGATTCAACCGCCTAGGCACTTTTATTTGATCGCCACATTAAGACTGTAGCTTCCTAAAAAAATGGATTTACGGTATAAACATTTTCCTTTTGTTTAACGTTTAGTCTATATAAGTTAAACAAAATGTCTAATTTACATCCGATTTCCCTCCAGTTTCTGCGCACAATCAAGAACAATCCACGTCATTCTAGGAGCTCCGAAGCTTATGGGCAAGCTTGTACTCAATTATTTTGCGAGCTATATGATATCATGCGTGAGGTTAAGGATGCGCTAGATGACCATAAGTATGGGTTCTGGACACTGACGTATCAAGGAAGTGAATTAGACAAAAAACTATCCTTTTCATTCAATCTTCATAAAGGGCTAGGTCAACAGACAATCAACTTAGATTTCACTATTGATCTTTTCAACACCTCGTACTTATGTATCACATCACCTTCGCTTAGTGAAGATGTATCGAAGGATGATATGAAAGACTTTGTTCAAAGTCCTGCCTATCGTAGGTATTTTGCTCCTTATGGCTCATCGGATCATCAACTTAGAACTGAGATCTCTGATAGGCAGTTTCGTTCTAGGCACTTGGGTGATTATCTCATCCATTTATGTGAGATGACACTTCCATATATCAAGATCTTACATGAAAGAGCAGAGATTAATGATCTCATAGCTGTATAGTTTTAATAGGTGTAAGAGATCCTTATACCGATAGCGTCGAGTGCGGGATTCCTCTCCCTTCCTTTTATATCAGCATTGGATATATGTAAGTTGCTTGCCCTTATAGCTAACCATTGATCACGGATTTTAAATTCAAATTCTAACCCATATACAGAGGAGAAACTAAATCTCGTCCCACCTACAGGGAAAGGAGAAGTGAAGTAGTTCGGGCCCACTTCATTATCATATGATATCTTGATTTTCTCTTTATTCAAGATGTGCCATGCGAACCAGACACGGCCTCCTATACCAGGCACAAAGTCCCCGGATGTGATCGTACCTTGAAGATGGACACTCGCGCCTAGCGTCAGGTACTTACGGATGCGCTTTCCTCCTTTGAATCCTAGGGACAAAAGGTTCGTCAGTGGCTCGCGACGATACTCGTAGTAGTTAGCAAGTGTGATAGAATAGACTTTCGTCGAGTCCTTAGATCGCTTGTCTAACAGCTCGCTCAATCCAAATCCCAGTAAGTTATAAGCGATGAGTTTGTTATCCCCAAAATCAATAACGCCGAGATCTACAGGATCTCTCAGCTGCCAGCCGTCTTGAGAGGAAAGAGATAGTGATAAGAAGATGCACCACCCTGACAAAATCGATCTTAGTATCACATGTTTCATCTATCACCCAAGATATCGAACTTAGTGGAGGTAAAGATTTAGCTGGTTTTGAGCTGTCATCTTGTATATTACTTTTGCATCATATGATCACACCTACTTCGGAGGGTTTCTAAAGAACGCTATGAATGATAAAATAAAATGCCCAAACTGTGCTCATCAGTTTGACGTAGAAGAAGCACTAAGCGGTCAGATCAGACTGCAGATCCAGAAAGAGTACGAGAAGAAAGCTGCAGAGCAAGCCGCTAACTATCAAGCAGAAAAAACGAGGCTAGCCACCGAGCGTGAGGAGTTTGAACAAAAGAAAGCCAAAGAAAATGAGCTCTTCAAACAAAAGCTTGATGAAAGACTAAAATCAGAATCAGAGAAGATCAACAAGCAGACACAAGAGTCTTTCCAACTCAAAATGCAAAGCCTGAATGATGAGCTTGATAAGAGAAAGGAAGAAAATCGGATGCTTCAAGAGAAAGAAGTCAACTTTCTAAAAAAGGAAAGAATACTGCTCGAAGAAAAAGAGCAGATGGAACTCACCATCCAAAAAAGGATACTAGATGAGCAGAAGGGCATCGAAGAAAAAGTAAGACTTAAGGAGCGCGAGGCCGCTCAGATGAAAGAGCGCGAATACCAAAAGCAACTAGATGATCAAAAGAAGCTCATCGAGGAGATGAAGCGCAAGGCAGAGCAAGGGTCTATGCAGATGCAAGGTGAAGTACAAGAGCTGGCGCTCGAAGAGCTTCTCTCTCAAAGCTTTCCTTTTGATCTGATAGAAGATGTACCAACAGGTATCAATGGTGCTGATGTCATCCAGACGGTGCGTAATAGTACGCAAACTGCTTGCGGATCTATCGTATATGAAAGTAAACGAACCAAAAACTTCGAACCGAAGTGGATAGAAAAACTCAAGCAAGATCAAGTACGCGTAAAAGGAGATATCGCTGTACTAGTCACGGCTACTATGCCGAAGGGGCAGCAGCAGTTTGATATAAAAGATGGGGTCTGGATCTGCCACTTCAGCGAAGTCAAAAGTCTCACTAAGGTGCTACGTGAGGCACTCATCAAGACGCAGTCTGTGCGCACGGTGCAAGAGAACAAAGGTGACAAGATGGAACTCCTGTACAACTACCTTACAGGCAATGACTTCGTACAAAAGATCAAACGTGTAGTAGAAAACTATGACACCATGATCACTCAACTCAACAAGGAGAAAAAGGCGGCGATCAGGACCTTTGCAGAAAGAGAAAAACAAATCTGGGCCGTACAAGAAAATCTCAATGCTCTCTTTGGAGATATAAAGGGCATCGCTGGTAGTTCTATCGACTCGTCTATCATGGAGCTCCCAGAACGCGATGTGGACACACTCATTTAGTGTCCTTTGGTACCAAGAATTATTATATGACTCAGATAGGATGCATATGTGAGGTATTATAGATATTAGGACAACCAAGATTTTATCCAGATGTCTAAGTACTTCTTATTTGCTTCCTTAGTTCTGTTAATAGGGTGCTCTAAAGCCCCAACTCATCAGCCCTCTTATACAATCGATGAGTCTCTTTTTACCCACAGTGTTGCTTCAGGTGATCCAACAAGCAACAGTGTAATCATATGGACAAAACTATCCCTGAACCAGGGTGTAGAAGTGACGTGGCAAGTGAGCACAGATTCTACTTTTTCTACGATCGCACATGAAGGAAAGACACAGACTAATCTAACAAGCGATGAAATCGTCAAAGTCGACGTGACAGATCTTACGTCTGATCAGTACTACTATTATCGGTTTGTGTACGAAGACAAGTCTTCGCCGATAGGTCGGACCAAGACTTTTCCCTCATCAGGCATGAGGGATGTCAAGCTAGGAGTAGTGAGTTGTAGTAACTATGAGTTTGGATATTTTGGTGCTTACCACGGGCTTGCTGAAGCTGATCTAGATGCTATACTTCACCTCGGAGATTATATATACGAGTATGGTCCTAACAAGTATGGAGATACCTCTTTCATGAGAAAGCACTTACCTGCTCATGAGATTATCACGCTATCTGATTATCGCACACGATATGCTCAGTATCGAGAAGACGAAGGGCTACAGAGAGTTCATCAGATGCATCCTTTCATAACTATCTGGGATGATCATGAGATAACTAATGATAGCTATAAAGACGGTGCTCAAAATCATCAAGAAGATGAAGGCGATTATCAGGAACGAAAAAAAGCGGCCAAACAAGCCTACTACGAATGGATGCCAGTCAGACCTCAAAATAATACTGAACTATATCGCAGCTTCTCCATAGGTGACATGGTGGATGTCATCATGCTTGATGAAAGGTATACTGGTCGAGAAGCACCTGCATCCTCTGACGAAGAAGCAGCTGAGCCGAGATCTATGCTGGGTGCAGCTCAGTTATCTTGGTTCAAATCTCAACTCAGCGCATCAAAAGCTAAGTGGAAGGTCATAGGTAATCAAGTGATCTTTAGCCCTTGTGATCTGAGCGTTGTCCGCCCAGAGTTTCCTATCAATCTTGATGCTTGGGATGGTTATGCTTATGAACGAGATGATATCCGGGCATTTCTTTCTGAAGAGAATATAGAGGACGTTGTATTCGTCACTGGTGATACGCATGCATCATGGGCCTTTGATATACCTCAAGAATCGGCGGATTATCCAAGCGATGGAAAAACATGTGGAGTCGAGATCGGCACACCAAGTATCACATCTTCTAATTGGAATGAAAGCGCAAGTCGCACAGACTCCCAGGTTGAGATCGGTGAGAAAGCACTGACTAACTCCATACCCCATCTGAAATATGTCAATGGCAGAGATCATGGATATGTCATCCTAACTCTTTCTGATACCGATGCTAAGGCTCAGTGGTATTATCTAGATGACATGACCATCAAGAGGCCTGCCATCAGGTTAGCCAAAGAAGTTGCTATAGTAGATGAGAGAATCCAAGTAAGGTAGATAGCAAAAGAGAATGGGCTGGGGAAGCTCGGCGTTCGAACAATATGAGGTGGTATGTCATACTGTTTATGCAGATCTTCTCTGTTCTTCTTGAACTAAAGATGATAAGACAGATGTCTCACGTTTAGCTAGTCAGATTGGATTAGAAATGTGTAACATTTGATATGCTCCAGAACTATACCTTTACCGCATATGATACAGGACATAGCAAGCCAGGTCAAACTAGCCCACCAAAGGATATCACCACATATCATAGAGACACGCCTTTTGCATAGTCCTAAACTAAGTGACTTTGTCCAAGGAGACGTCTATCTTAAGTTAGAGTCAGAACAGCATACAGGATCCTTCAAAGCAAGAGGAAGTCTGCACAAAGTACTGGCCAGCTTGCCTACCAATCAGACATTCGTCACTGCGTCAACGGGTAACCATGGCGCAGGATTTGGAAGAGCCATGGAGATCACTGGTCTAAAAGGCATCGTCTTTCTCCCAACTACGGCCTCCCCTATCAAACTGAAGAAGATCAAGCAATATCCCGTAGAGCTAAGAATGGAAGGCGATAATCCGCTAGACACGGAGTTGTACGCGAAAGCGTATGCTGATAAAAACGATGCTATATATGTGTCACCTTATAATGATCTCGACATCATAGCTGGCCAAGGCACCATCTCTGTCGAACTACAGCATCAACTCGACCATATCGATGATATCTTAGTTACGATCGGCGGTGGTGGTCTTATCGCCGGAGTAGGTGCTTATCTCAAATCTCTTTCTTCATCTATACAGGTGATAGGCTGCGAACCCGAAAATAGTATGGAGATGACACTCAGCTTACAGGCGGGTCAGATAGTCGACCAAGAGGATGCAGCGGACACTCTCTCAGATGGTTCTGCAGGCGGTATAGAACCAGGAGCTATCACCTATCCGATATGCGAAAAGGTAGTTGACCGGTCTATCACAGTCACAGAATCCGCTATCGCAGCAGGTATCCGATTGGCGCATGATGAACATGGCTTGACCATAGAAGGAGCCGCGGCTGTAACTATCGCAGCACTAAAGAAGGAAAAAGAAAGATTCAAAGGAAGAAAGGTCGTATTGCTCATATGTGGAGGAAATATAGATCCTGATTTGCACCAGTCTATCGTGAGCTAGTCCTTGTTTTTGAATATCAAGAGTTATATTACTTCTCTAACACTATATCATGACTTCACGTAGAGGATTTATGCAACTCACTTCTCTTGGACTTCCCATACTAGCCAGTACCAAGCTGTCGTGTGCAACAACACCCACAGAAAGAAAACCGATAGTAGTTGCGACTTGGGATAGCGGCGTGCAAGTAGCAGAAAATGCGTGGGATAAGATCAACGCAGCAGATGGAAATGCACTAGATGCAGTAGAATCCGGAGCGCGATATATCGAAGATGAAATCTCCTGTTGTGTGGGTCTTGGTGGTAATCCTGACCGAGATGGCATCGTCACGCTCGATGCATGTATCATGGATCACCAGTATAAGTGTGGAGGAGTAGCTGGACTAGAGAGGATCAAGCATCCGATCACAGTGGCTCGGCAAGTGATGGAGGAGACACCCCACGTATTTCTAGTAGGACAAGGGGCACAGCAATTTGCTCTACAGATGGGCCATCCGCTAGCTCCTGGTGAACTGTCAGAAAGTGCTCAAAAAACCTACGACGATTGGTTAAAAACGTCAGCCTACAAACCTGTTATCAATATCGAGCAATCACAACTTCAAAATATAGCACCTCCCCAGCAACTACCTAGTGGAAAACGCAATCACGATACTATGGGGCTGATCGCTCTTGATAGTGCAGGTAGGTTAGCTGGTGCCTGCACCACGTCTGGCATGGCCTTCAAGATGAGAGGGCGTGTAGGCGATAGTCCGATCATCGGAGCCGGATTGTATGTCGACCCAAAAGCGGGTGCAGCAGTTGCTACAGGACAGGGAGAAGAAGTAATCAGGACGGCCGGTTGTCACCTCATCACAGAATATATGAGATCAGGGATGTCTCCAGCTGCGGCTTGCCAACAGGCGATAGAGAGAATAGTAGAGATAGATCCTCAGAGAGCCAAAGATTTTCAAGTTGCCTTCATCGCTATAAATACTAGCGGCGAGGTAGGATCTTACTGTATACAGTCTGGGTTTAGTTACGCCGTGAGGGATGAGACTGGTGATCAACTGATTGAGGCGAATCATCACTTCTCCTAATGTGACTTTCCTCCAGTTACCAAAAGGCCGAACATTTGGCTTGGACTTTGTCAGAGCCACGGCTATTCTATTTGTAGTACTTAGCCATGGCAACTACCTCCTTCCAGAAAGAGCAGCCCAAATCATAAGTTTTATAAATATAGACGGGGTAACTCTATTTTTTGTGCTAAGCGGATTCCTTATTGGAAGAATCTTAATCAGATCTTTTGATAAAGAAATTGACTTTAGCGCCTTGAGGTCTTTCTGGATTAGAAGATGGTTCAGGACACTTCCTAACTATTTTTTAATCCTCACTTTTCTAATTGTTCTACATCTCATTTTTAGTGAAGACTTTAAAATCAGTTGGACTCTTTCTTATGCCACCTTTACCCAAAACATGTGGTATCCTCACCCATGGTTTTTCCCAGAAGCATGGAGTCTAAGCATAGAAGAGTGGTTTTATTTAACAGTACCACTAGCATTGTTCTTATTGATTAAATCGAAAATGTTAGACCCCAAGCTATGCTTTGTAACTGTGACAATATTGATCATAGTTGGCAGTCCTTTGATAAGATATCTTCGTTATCTCTCACTTGAAGAAAACAGTCTTATCTGGGATGATCATTTTAGAAAACAAGTTATTACTCGTCTAGATAGTATAATGTTCGGTTTTGTGGGTGCCATCATTTTTATGTACTATCGGAAGTTTTGGGATCAACATGCCAAACCACTTCTTCTTCTAGGTTGCCTTGGCCTCATAGCTACTAATTTTATAATCATTCGTCCTAACCATACAGGTCTTTATGGGTATGTTTTTTCATTCTCCATCATACCATTTTTCACTTTGCTTACTTTCCCTTTTTTCAGTAATTATCAGAAAAGCGAAGGCGCATTTTATAAAATCATAACTACTATTAGTTTAATTTCATATTCGCTCTATCTGGTTCATCTAACCTTAGTTCAAGGCTTCATTGTTAAGATTTTTCCACTTATACCTGGAGAATCCAATTGGATAATTATCATCCGATACGCCTTCTATTGGTTATCATCTTTAATTCTATCGTATCTGATCTACGCATTTTTTGAAAGACCTACGACTAAGTTAAGAGATAGATATAGTTGAATCCCTAAGACAACTTATCGGCGATCTTCCGATCATTACTAAGGCGGGGTACTTTATTTTGTCCTCCGAGTTTGCCTTTGCTTTTCATGTAAGCTCTAAAGGTCCCTGTATTCACTGAGTTGATGATCAAGGGTTGTAGTATAGCTCCCTTGATCAGATCATCGTAATAAGCGTTTTGTTGGCAGAGCGCCTCATCTAGGTCCTGACGGAATGCAACGATATCTTCTGGTTTCTTCTCCCACTCTATGAACCACTCATGATAAGGTAGGCCTTCGGTAGGATTTACTTGGGGAGCTACGGTATACTCTATCACAGACGCCGCATGCTTACCACATGTATCTATCATCGCTTGCTCGACTTCCTTGCCGATGACATGCTCACCAAAGGCTGAGATGAAGTGCTTGACTCGTCCGGAGACAACGATACGATATGGATCCTTGGATACAAATCGTACAGTGTCCCCAAGGTTGTAGGCCCATAATCCGGCGTTAGTGGATAGGATGACGACGTAGTCTGTATTAAGAGCAATGTCCTGCAGTGAGTAGCGTGGTGGATGATCACTACTCCACTCGCTTAGAGGAACAAACTCGTAGAAGATGCCCGAGTTGGTATTAAGCAGTAAACCATCACTCTTAAGGGTATCTTGAAAGGCTATGAAGCCTTCGGACGCAGGGTATGTCTCTAAGCTGTCGATACTTTCTCCTATAAGACCTTCCAGTGCATCTCGATATGGTTCATAGTTGACGCCCCCGTGAAAAAAGACTTGTAGGTTAGGAAAGACCTCTTTGACCGCAGACGTACCCGTAGCCTCCAGCAGTCTTTCAAAATACATCTGTACCCATGGCGGTATACCACTGATGAGACGTAAGTCGTGATTTTTACTTTGCTCTACGATGGCATCCACCTTCTGCTCCCAATCCTCTATACAGTTTATATCAAATGATGGTAGTTGGTTACCCTTGATCCATGCTGGGAACTCATGATTCACTATACCTGACAATCTACCAGTAGCTATACCGTGCTGATCTCCTAGTGTGGGTGAGCCAGATAAAAACATCACCTTCCCATCAAATAACCTAGCGTTAGAACCCTGAGCAGCATATGTCATAAGCGCTCGTCGAGCCGTGACCATATGATTAGGCATACTATCGGATGTGATAGGTATATACTTTGTACCGGATGTAGTCCCGCTTGTCTTGGCAAAATATCTCGGTCTTCCCTTCCACAATATATTAGGTTGCCCTTCTAGGATCTTATCAACATACGGTCGTAGTCCTTCATAGTCTCGTATAGGAATCGCTTCGCACCAGTCTTCATAAGATGATATCTTACCGAAGCTATGATCTCTCCCAAAGAAGGTTTCCTTGCCCACGCTAAGTAAGTGATCGAATACCTTCTTTTGATCCTCTATCGGACGCTCTCTATCACGCCTAACTTGGCGTGAGATATACTTCGCATATGGCTTAACAATCAATGACTTCATAGCTGTCTAGACGCCTGTTCCTTTTAGTGCATCAGCAATATTAGCATCCATAGCTCGCTCAGCGATGGGTCTGCTGTATTCATTGATTTCATCCATAGCGCTCTGTATGGCGTCCTTATCACTTCCCTTGATCGACTCTTCTATGACTGCTGATAGGCGCTGTAGTTTTTCTTTCTCCTCCTCTGATAGAATTTTATCATTCTGACGGAGAAATTTGGTGGTATGCTGGACTACATTCTGCGCTTCCGTACGTGCTTCTATGAGTGATCTTTGCGTCATATCTGACTGCGCATGCTGTATAGAAGCAAGCAACATCTTAGCCATCTCTTCTTCTGAGATGCCATACTGTGATTTGATTTCGACTTCTGTTTCTACTTCAGATCTCAGCTCGCTCGCCTTTACTCTTAGGATACCATCTGCGTCGAGGATGAACTTGATATCTATCTTAGGCATACCGGCAGCCATAGGAGGAATCCCAGATAAGATAAACTCTCCGAGTTTTCGATTATCGCTAACCAAGTCTCGCTCTCCCTGGAAGACAGCCACCTTTAATTTAGTCTGACCATCTACTGAAGTGGTATACTGCCTACCCGCTCGTGTAGGCACCTTAGAGTTACGTGGTATAATCGTATCCATCAGCCCACCTACCGTCTCGATACCCAGCGATAGTGGAGTGACATCGAGTAAGAGCATGTCCTTTCGATTGCCCGCTAAGATATCAGCTTGGACAGCGGCTCCTAAAGCTACTGTCTTATCTGGGTCGATATGATCATTGACCCCCTTTCGGAAATATTCGCTCACCATCTCCTTCACCAGTAACAATCTCGTACTTCCCCCGACTAATATAATCTGATCGATATCTGATAATCCTATGTCAGCATCCTTCACACAAGCCTTACACATCTCTATCGTACGACTGATCAAGGGCGCGATCAGTCCATGAAACTCCTCTCTTGTTAAGACAAGAGACTGACCGCCTATCTCAAGCGTATGTGTTTCTTGCTGGCCAAGTGTTTTTTTCATCTCCTCAGCAGCGAGTCTCAGAGATTGGCTGACTTGGGCACTCGTCGTCTCGAGTCTGTACTTTTTTACCCAGTGATCTATGATCGCTTTGTCCACATCATCACCGCCCAGATAGGTGTCCCCATGAGTCGCTAGGACTTCGAAGACGCCCTCTTCTATCCGCAGTATAGATATATCAAAGGTGCCACCTCCGAGATCATATACCACGATAGTCTGGTTATCACTTCGAGATGTACCTATATCATAAGCGAGGCTGGCTGCGGTAGGCTCATTGACGATCCTCAGGACATCAAGTCCGGCAAGCTTGCCAGCATCTCGCGTAGCTTGTCTTTGGGCGTCATTAAAGTAAGCTGGTACGGTGATAACCGCCTTATTGATCTGGCTATGGAGATGCTCTTCGGCCATTACCTTAAGTGCCTTTAAGATCTCTGCTGATAACTCGATAGGCGAGTAAAACTTTTCTTCGATAGCTACCTTGACGAGTCCGCCATCATCTGTATCGATGATCTTGTAGCTGAGTCGATGATCAAGACTTTCTAGATCATCGTATGATTTTCCTAGTAATCTCTTCACAGAATATATCGTACGCTCCGGACTTTCGATAAGGAGGTCTTTCGCTTTTTGTCCGACGATAACCTTACTTCCCTTGTCAAAATGTACGATCGATGGCACCAAGGCCGAGGCCGTATCTTCTTTAGATATAGCAACCGGTTGGCCATCTTTTATATACGCCACGATACTATGTGTCGTACCCAAGTCTATGCCTATTATAACTTCAGGTGGACTATCATTTACGACAGTGCCATCTTTGAGATTGATCGATACCTTAGCCATATTATGAGTCCTGTTATTTGGTAGTGAAAAATGAAGGCATTATGAGATTGACTTTTTGTATGTTCGGTGTTACCTATAGTTTATGAAGTCTATCCTACAAGATAAATCCACTCAGCTCTTTTTTGTTTTAGGCGGCATCTTCATCACCAATGCTATCATAGCCGAGTTCATAGGCGTAAAGATATTCTCTTTCGAGAAAAGTATCGGACTAGAACCACTAAGCTGGACGATCTTGGGTGTCGAAGATCTGGGATTTAATCTTACAGCGGGTGTCTTGTTATGGCCAGTGGTCTTTGTCTTAACAGATATCATCAATGAATACTTCGGACACAGAGGAGTTAAGGCACTATCATATTTTGCTGTCATCCTTATCATCTACGCCTTCATGATGATCTACTTTGCGATCTCTCTATCACCTAATGACTGGTGGCAATCTCAGAGTGGTCTACTTGATCCAGACAGCAGCAATCATATCCAGGATATGGATCTGGCATTTCAAAAAGTCTTTGGTCAAGGGTTGTGGATCATAGTGGGCAGCCTAGTAGCTTTTCTGGTCGGTCAGATAGTAGATGTCTTTGTCTTCCAAAAACTCAAGAAGATCACCAAGGGAAGTAAGATCTGGTTGCGCGCTACAGGATCCACCCTTGTGTCTCAGTTCATAGATAGCTTCGTGGTACTATTTATAGCATTTTATATCGGTGCAGATTGGGACATCGTTAGAGTGCTGGCTATCGGAAGTGTCAACTATATTTATAAGTTCATAGTGGCCGTACTCCTGACACCAGTCATCTATCTGGCACATCATAAGATAGATGGATACTTAGGTGAGGAGGAAGCAGAAAGATTAAAAACACAAGCAAGTCTCTACTAAAAATAATAACGAATCATGTCTCAGCAATCTTCAGATACTATCTTGATGATCAGACCTGCCAGTTTTGGCTTTAATACTGAAACCGCGGGTAACAATGTATTTCAACAGGAAGATCGAACGACCTCTAGACAAAAGATCATCGATACCGCGCGTACTGAGTACGACTGTGTGGTCATGAAACTCAGAGATGAGGGAGTGAAAGTGATCAATATCGCTGATACTTCAGATCCCCCAAAGACAGATGCTGTCTTCTCTAATAACTGGATCAGCACTCATGCTGATGGTTCGTTAGTACTCTACCCCATGTACAGTAAAGCCAGAAGGCTTGAGAGAAGAGATGATCTCGTCCAGCGACTAGCCCTTGACTACGATCTCGAGGTCGACTCAAGTTTGTTAAGACATGAACCTGATCAGAAGTACCTAGAAAGCACAGGTAGCATGATCCTAGATCGGGACCACAAAATCATATATGCCTGCCTCAGTGTCAGGACTCATATGGACATATTAGAAGAGCTTGGGAAGAAGTTGGGTTATGAAGTTGTGGCATTTGACGCTCTCGATGAAAAGGGGGTACCATATTATCATACTAATGTGATCATGACCCTGACCCAACATATAGCGATTATTTGTACTGAGTGTATAGTTAATAAAGCACAAAGAAAGTTGGTCATCGATAGACTCAGAGATTCAGGTAAGCAGATAGTCGACATATCAAGAGATCAAGTTTTGGCATATGCTGGCAACATGATCGAAGTGCGAGGTAGCGGATCCCAGCCGCTTTTGGTGATGTCTAAATCAGCTTTCCAAAGTCTCACCAAAGATCAATTACATATTATAAAAAATCATAATAAGATCGTATATTGCGATATTCCAACAATCGAAAAGTTAGGTGGTGGAAGCGTAAGGTGTATGATCACAGAGATCTTCTTACCTGAAAAGAACTAGTAGTTATCCCTAGCAAAAAACCACTGTTTTTACCTTCCATTTACTAAGAGAATACTAAGTAGACGACAATTAGTGTTAAAGTTTCGCAATTTATGTGACTTTAGTATGGTTGATATGTCAACATTTATGACGTTTCATACGTACTATACTTGAAGTTAATTATTTTTGATTTTTTATATCCATGAACATGTTTAAACGTTTTTTAAGAACAGTCGCTAGATTGTTTTCTATCTCGGCCCGGAGAAGAAAGCTAGTCTTAGGCGATGAGGAGTACGAGAAGATGATAGGTATCTAAGAGATTAGATGATCTATAATCGCACAACCAAAAAGTAATCGTATATCCCAATGCAACTACCGTAAAGCACATAGCTTGCTGATATCAGCAGGCTATCGTTGTTTTTATAGTAAAGTGAAAACTACGAGGTGGGCATCCCGAGCGAAGATGCTATGCCGGATGCAAAGTAGCTTGTCTTGCTGAAAGTACTTCTTCAGACTCTTCTCTGTCTCTATCTGGCACACAACAATCAACTGGACAAACTGCAGCGCACTGAGGTTCTTCATGAAATCCTACGCACTCTGTACACTTGTCCGGTACGATAAAATATATCTCCTCATCTACTGGCGCTTGCGCATCGTCTACGCCTACGACCTTACCATCTTCAAGGGTATACTCGCCTGCAACAGAAGTGCCTTCTGACATTTTCCACTCTACCCCACCTTCATAGATAGCAGTATTAGGGCATTCTGGTTCGCAGGCGCCGCAGTTGATACATTCGTCAGTAATAAATATGGCCATGTGTCTGGAGTTTATATATAATCAGTTGCAAAAATATATACTTAAGGCTTAGGTATCCACTCTAACGCCTAGAGATATTGTCATAAGACCCTGATTAATAGCAAATATTTACGAAAGTGGCGCTATCTAACCGCTCGAACTGCTATGCGAATGAGGCATATTGCGTGCCACGCCACAGGCAAATGATATAAAAACGTAAGAACCAAAGCAGACGAGCAACGCAAAACTATGATCGACGACAATTGCCACTAATGTCGCAACCACCACGAACCATAGCCGCCAATCGGTTAACATACTTCCCCCTTTTAATGAAAAGAAGCTCATTTTGATATTCATAGAGATGGCGGTAGTGATGATCGCTAGCATCGGCAACCAATATGGAGTTACGACACTATCCTGTGCATAAAGAAGTATGTAACCACTTACCACACCAGCAGCAGCCGGTGAAGGAAGACCATTAAAATCTTTCATGTAGTCCATCGTATTGAACTTAGCGAGTCTGAAAAGCGCAGAAAGTACGTAGAAGACACTAGCCAGCAGTGCCTCGGTGTCACTGAATAGGTGATAAAACAGATATCCTGGGGCTACACCAAAGGAAATCAAATCAGCTAATGAATCTAGTTGTTTACCCAGATCGCTCTTTACATTGAGTGCTCGCGCTACAAGTCCATCGGCCAGATCTAATATCATCGCTGTAAGAATGAGATACGCTCCAACCTCAGGGCTACCTAATAGTATGGCAAGCATACCGCAGATAGCGTTGCAAAGTGTTATTGTATTGGGTATACGGGACATAATGACCTGTCTTCTCCAAATATAAGATTGTTACAGATGACTAAAAAACAACATACTTAATTAACACAATAATTAAGAAACTTTCGTCAATCTTCCTACCATAGAAGGTCTTATCTCAGGTCATACATTCAACAAGTCATCTTCTCGAAGGTTATATCTCTGAATAAGTAAAATAAATGATCATGAAATACTATATAAGTAGTCTAATTCTCTTCGTAGCTACCACTTTTGTAAGCTGCGACTTGTTGGTAAGCGAGGACCTACTAACTGAAACTCAAAAGGCGATAGCTGTTAATCCGAGTGAAGACAAAGGTTTAGATAGCGACTATTGGTATAGTGGAGAAGCCGAAGTATCCAAATATGCCCTAGATCAGTATCGCTATCGCGATGTCCATAACGGTGGCGAATTGGTAACCATATTTGTGACAGAGGATTTTCTAACTGACAAGCAAGTCAAAAACGACAACTACACAAACAAAAACTCGACACCTATCCTAAAGCTCAACTCTCTTCGGAGATTTACTACAGGGATATATGATTACTCCATGATGACCTCTGTTTTCACAAGGGTGGATGGATCCTCTACCGACAAGGTCACTTTATCTTCTCAAGATTGGTGTGGACAGTCATTCGTTCAACTCAACAAAACTGGCAAGAACAAGTACAAGATTCAGATCAGGTCTTACTTCGAAAACGAAGGAGATAAAGATTTCACGGTAACAGCAGATCTATTAGAAGACGAACTATTTACTCTTCTAAGGATAGACCCAGACATGATACCTACTGGCAAGGTAAGTATACTTCCGTCCTTGACTAATCTCAGATTTAGCCATGATAACATGCGGTCAGTATCAGCTAACATAGCCAAAGACAACAATAGTGATGGTACAGCTTCTTTAGTACTGTCATATGAAGGATCCAGAGAGGTAAAGGTCACTTATGACACAGCAAGCCCTCATAAGATCAGATCTATATCAGACACCTCTCTTTCTAGAGGTAAAACTTCTGTGGCCACATTATCAAAACAGATAAAGAAAGCATATTGGGGTGCCAATTCTCTCTCGGATCTTCCTCTGAGAAAAGAACTATCATTATCTGGTTTTGGTGATTAGTACATCTATAATATGGAGAGATGGATCTACTTAATACATTTGCATGCATGAAGATCAATTTTGTACTCGCTCTGCTCTTAGTTGTGATGTCACTGATAGTTATCAGTTGTGAAAATCGAACTGGCGCCATCGCCAGCGAATCTTCCGTCACTTCATCTGAAAACAACTCTGTAAATAGCAAAGCGAGTTGTGCTCTTATTACTCAAGCGCTGAATGGAGTCTTTGAAACTTCTTATCAAAGAGGGACTATGACATGGTCAGGAGGAAAAGAAGGACAAGTAGAAATCGCTGGGATAGATTATAATGATGTTACATGTACCTATACCATACCTGATTGTGGCAGCGATGTTATCAACATGCTATGTAACCAAGCGGCATACAATACGACTATCGAGGTTTACTCTGTAGATAGTATTAAGTTAGGTACTACGGCCTATACACGTGTGAAGTAGTGCGCTTTCGCAAATGACTTAAGTATCCATGAAATATTATACATCAGAGGAAGTACGGACACTAGATAATCACAACTTTCACTTTATAGAAGTAGGTACTGAAAATCATACGCTGACAATCACCCTTAATAGAGCAGATAAAAAAAATGCACTTCATCCTCAGATGGTTAATGAGATCGCATATGCCATGCATCATGCCCACTATACCAAGGATATATGGATAGTCCTCATCGAAGCTCGTGGCAATGTATTCTGCGCTGGAGCCGATCTAAAGGCTATGGCAGGCATCATCGAAGCGCATGAATCGACTATACCTACACCTAAGGACGATGTCCTCATCGGAGATCTCTTTAATACGGTACTTAAGCCGACGATAGCCAAGGTGACAGGAGATGTATATGCTGGTGGTTTCTTCTTCCTTGCAGGATGTAATATCGTGGTTGCTCAGGATGATGTGAAGTTTGGACTGCCAGAAGTAAAGCGTGGACTTTATCCGTTTCAAGTGATGGCGGCATTGCTCAAAGTAATGCCAGATCGCAAGGTGATAGACTGGTGTATACGCGGATATAACTTACCAGTGAAAGAAGCGGCCACGTATGGACTAGTCACACAAGTCTCAAGTGCGGAGTCTATAGACGAAGACGTAGA
>CAYYBR010000003.1:0-8470 GCA_964470035.1 uncultured Saprospiraceae bacterium | reverse complement strand
AGAACTAGGCGAAGAAGCTAAGCGAGCTGAAGATGCTGGCGCTGCTATCGTGCATATACATGCCCGTGAAGATGACGGCACACCTAGCTGGAGAACAGAAGTCTTTCAGGCCATCAAAGAAGAAGTAAGAAAGCGATGTCCAAATATCATCATCAACTGGAGCACAGGAGCTATCGGTCTGTCTGTAACAGAAAGAATCAAACACCTAGGACCTACGCGGCCAGATATGGCGGCCTTTAACATGGGTAGTATGAACTATGCGATCTACTCTAAAAGACAAAAACAGTTTTATTGGAATGGCGTCTTCGAAAACTCTTTTGATACGCTGCAGACAGTGGTCAAAGAAATGAATGAGCATCATGTTTGTCCGGAGATGGAGTGCTTTGATGTAGGACATATCCGCAATGCTGAACCTCTACGAGATATGGGCCTCCTCCCTGATAATGCCTGCTATAGCCTGGTCATGGGTGTGATGGGTGGTATACCAGCGACACCTGATAATCTCCTTCACCAGATCAAGCAAGTACCAGATGGCGCTTTCTGGCAGTGTATCTCTATCAGCAGAAAACAATGGCAACTCTCTGGCCTCGCTGCAGCGATGGGAGGCAACTTCCGCGTGGGTCTCGAAGACAACTTCTACCTACCTAATGGCGAAATGGCAAAATCCAATGGCGAACTAGTAGAAGCAGGCGCTACTCTTGCTAGATCAATCGGGCGAGAACTCGCCTCTATAGAGGAAGCTCGTGAGATGCTTGGCATACCCATCAACTAATGTGCTATGGCCAACTTCTACGAAAGAAAGATATTACCCCGAGTCATCCATCACATCTGTGGGCTGGGACCTATGACAAAGCAACGCGCAAAGGTAGTACCACAAGCACAAGGTGTGATCTTGGAGATAGGCATTGGGTCAGGTCATAACTTTCGCCACTATAAGAGTGATCAAGTAAGGCACATCATCGGAGTAGATCCAACTCCCGATCACAAGAAACTAGACGCTGCGCAAGATGTCAGTGATCTCTCCTTTGAGCTCATCAAAGATTCTGCCGAGCACCTCTCTCTCGGAGACGACTCAGTTGATACGGTAGTTTGTACGTATGTCTTGTGCACTATCCCTGAAGCTCAAAAGGCCTTAGACGAATGTCGTCGTGTCCTGAAGCCAGGCGGCAAACTACTCTTCCTAGAGCATGGGCTAGCTCCTGATCAAAAAGTACAGAAGACACAAAACCGAGTCAACGGATACTGGAAAAAGATAGCCGGAGGCTGCCATCTCAATCGTGATATACCTGAGCTCATAACTACGTCAGGATATCAGATATCTCATCTAGACAGTATGTATCTCCCCGGATGGAAACCAGCCACTTGGAATGTCTGGGGTGAGGCAAGAGCCCTATAACCTAGAAGTCCTTATAGGTCTCTCAGATATCTTACGAATGCCTGTAGACAGATTGCTTCGATATTCTCATGTAGTGGATATCTATCCGATCCATGAGTTATACATATACCATGAATATGTAAAGTTATACTTTCATTTTTCATGGTTAATATTTATATTTTACCATGAATATCTAAAGCTATATTTTCATTTTTCATGGTTTACATGATCAAAAAATAGATCAAATATGAAAATATGTATGTGTAATATATTGAAATAGAGCTGATTAAGCGCAAAGGGATCGTATCAAGCCCTTTTTTTCTCTATCCACACTCGCGCATTAACAAATGCTTGGATCCATGGGCTTATCAAGTCATCGCGATCTCGCGGATAATGTGCCCAGTTCCACTTGAAGATAGAGCGCTCGATATGTGGCATCGTAGCTAAGTGACGACCATCAGCACTACAGACCATAGCGGCATTATAGTCACTACCATTAGGATTAGATGGATAGGCGTCATAGGTATACTTCGCACAGATATTATAGTCGGACTCATCATGTGGTAATACAAACTTACCCTCGCCATGCGAGATCCATACACCGAGATTAGACCCAGCAAGATTATGGAGCATGACTGCATTATTCTCTAGGATATTTACGGAAGTGAAGGCAGACTCGTGCTTACCAGAGTCATTGTAGGTCATCTTGCTCTTCTGCTTGTGATCAGGATAGATAAAATCAAGCTCCATGAAGAGTTGGCAGCCGTTACATATACCGACGCTGAGTACATCTTCTCTAGCAAAGAAATTATCAAAAGCTTGTTTAGCCTTTTCGTTGTACTTCACAGCTCCTGCCCAACCCTTGGCGGACTCAAGGACATCGGAGTTAGAAAATCCGCCGACTGCACCCAGGAACTGGATATCCTCAAGCGTCTCTCGACCTGACATCAGATCTGTCATATGTACATCTCGCACATCCCAACCCGCCAGATACATAGCATGCGCCATCTCTCGCTCAGAGTTACTACCCTTCTCCCTAAGTATGGCAGCCTTCGGCTTTGGACCATCATTTATCTCTGGGAGTGAGCCTGTGTGATGATCTGGGAAGACATAATTGTGTGCTTGCTTCTTATAATTATGATATCGCTCTAACGGCAAATCCCCAGCAGTCTGCTGTTGATCTAACAGATAGGAAGTCTCATACCATGTGTCACGCAGGTCGGCGACATCTAACTGAAGATACTCTTCGTGGTAAGATATATCGAGGGTAGGACCGTCAGTCACTCGGCCGATCATAGTGTACTTCAAGCCCGCGTCTTGTAGCACTAGTCCCACTTCGTCGGACTTTGCCTGGATGACTATACCCGGTCCTTCAGAAAAGAGTAAAGACAGTAAGTCAGGACTTGATATATGCG
Source organism: uncultured Saprospiraceae bacterium (assembly GCA_964470035.1). Taxonomy (GTDB): domain Bacteria; phylum Bacteroidota; class Bacteroidia; order Chitinophagales; family Saprospiraceae; genus JAJRXG01. The sequence goes on along the minus strand of CAYYBR010000003.1, from coordinate 5,680 downwards.
ATAGTTCGATCTCTGCTCCAACTTGATTATCAGCAAAGCACATCTCGAGAAGTGTAGTCACCAGCCCACCAGAAGATATGTCATGGCCAGCCGCTAGCAGGTTATCCTTTATCATCTGCTGGATCGTCTCGAAGGTCTTGATGACTAAGTCGGTCGTCTTGATATCAGGACAACTCGTCCCCAACTGACTAGTGACTTGTGCAAAACTTGAGCCTCCCAAGGAGCGAGCTTGATCCGATAGATCTATAAAGTAGATCGCCCCGCCGCGCCTATCGAATAAAGGCTCGATGACCTTCGTAATATCATCACAATGTCCTGTAGCCGATATGACCACTGTACCAGGTGAAAGTACTTGTCGATCCGCATACTTTTGCTTCATCGAAAGCGAGTCCTTACCTGTTGGCACATTGATACCGAGCGCTATAGCATAGTCTGATACTGCCTCGACAGCACTATACAACCTAGCATCTTCTCCAGGATTGCGACAAGGCCACATCCAGTTAGCCGAAAGCGATACCGACTTAAGTCCATCCTTAAGTGGCGCCCACATGATATTAGTAAGTGCTTCTGTGATGGATAATCTTGCTCCAGCCGCAGCATCTATCAGACCGCTGGCAGGTGTATGTCCTATGGAGGTAGCAACACCTTGGAGGGTGTCGTAGTCCAAGGCCATCACACCACAGTTATTGAGTGGTAGTTGCAGTGGCCCAGCACACTGCTGCTGGGCTACTCGACCTCCGACACATCGATCTACTTTATTAGTCAACCAATCCTTACATGCGACAGCTTCTAGTCGAAGTACATCTCTTAGATATCCTGCAAGCTTAGATGGTTCATATCGTATCGTTGCATATGACGGAAGTAGAGACTGATCTTCCATCACTGTCTTGGGAGAACTCCCGAACATATCAGCAAGTGCCAAATCCATAGGACGATCTGCCGTCTTCTCAGACGCAAACGAAAATCTATGATCTCCAGTCACCTCCCCTACTACATACATCGGCGATCTTTCTCGCTCGGCGACCTTCTCAAGCGTATTGAGGTGTTCTTCGCTTATGACAAGCCCCATTCTTTCTTGTGATTCATTGCCGATGATCTCTTTAGCTGAGAGTGTTGGGTCACCGACTGGTAGAGCATCAAGGTCGATCTGCCCGCCTGTGTCCTCGACTAGTTCTGAAAGACAATTAAGATGTCCACCAGCTCCGTGATCATGTATAGAGACGATCGCATTTTGATCACTTTCGACGAGTGCTCGGATCGTGTTAGCAACTCGTTTTTGCATCTCAGGGTTAGAGCGCTGGACGGCGTTGAGTTCGATACCACTTCCCAAGGCTCCAGTATCAGCCGATGATACTGCCGCTCCTCCCATACCGATCCTATAGTTGTCACCTCCTAGGATGACGATCTTATCGCCCTTGCTCGGCGTGTCTTTGAGAGCTTGCTCTCTATACCCATAGCCGATACCTCCTGCTAGCATGATGACCTTGTCATATGCAGTAAGCTTTTCATCCTCCTCATGCTCAAAGGTGAAGACGGATCCCGCTATGAGGGGCTGGCCAAACTTGTTGCCAAAGTCTGAAGCACCATTAGAGGCTTTGATGAGGATGTCTATCGGTGTCTGATATAACCACTGTCGAGGGGCTATCTTCTGCTCCCACTTGTTATCTGATGTGAGCCTGCTATAGGCAGTCATATATACTGCCGTACCAGCTAGTGGGATAGAGCCTTTCCCTCCAGCAAGCCGGTCTCTGATCTCACCTCCAGATCCCGTAGCAGCACCGCTGAAGGGTTCTACTGTCGTCGGGAAGTTATGCGTCTCCGCCTTGAGAGATATAACAGAGTCGACATCTTTTTTCTCATAAGAGGACGGACGATCTACCCGCTCTGGGGCAAACTGCTTGATGCGAGGGCCTTCTATAAATGCGACATTATCCTTGTAAGCAGATACTACTCCAGCAGGATGCGTCTGTGTCGTTTTTTTGATCAACTTGAACAGGCTCATCTCTTTCTCTTCTCCATCGATGATGAAGGTGCCATTGAAGATTTTATGTCGGCAGTGTTCACTGTTCACCTGTGAAAACCCAAATACCTCTGAGTCCGTAAGTGGTCTACCTAGCCTTACAGCCAAATCTTCGAGATACGTGACTTCTTCTGGGCTAAGGGCGAGACCTTCTTCTTCGTTGTACTTTCTGATATCTGCTATCTCAAGGATGGCAGTAGGCGCATGGTGGATCTGAAAGATCTCTTGGTCGAGACCATCAAACATCTGTGAGATCATAGGATCAAAAGCCATGTCGTCCACAGCGGGAAAGAACTGCTCTATCCTGATGATATCAGTTATGCCCATGTTTTGGGTGATCTCTACTGCATTGGTACTCCAGGGAGTCACCATGGCTGCACGAGGACCGATAAACTGAACTGTGAGGTCTGCTTGAGCGACTTGTTGTCGCTCTCCAAAGAGCCATACTAACTTGGGTATATCATCGTCCTCTAAAGGTCGTGAAACTTGTACAGCAAAGACTCTATCAGATGGGCTTCCAAAGAATAATATCATATGAGAAATAGGGCTTATATGACAAAGCACAAAGGTGCCTCATTTTTATTAGCTAGCTAAATACAACTTGGACTTTTTCGTCAGTTCATCACAGGTGTTTTATCAATGATCTGTTAATCACACATATTAGATGTGCGTTATCGCCAGTTATCGACGTTTTGAAACCGTTGATCTAGTAGTCCAGAATAATTATGAGGATTATGCAACCTTTGAATTATAAGAATCGTCTTTAGGACATCAAAACAAAGCGGAACTAACGGTCATGTGTTAGCTTCTATCTACTCAAAACGATGAAAAAACCTTTACTCTACTTTTTTATTAGTCTTTCTTTTTCAGGTGTCTTGATGTCCCAGGATACGGTCGAGCAAAAGTTTTATCATACTATAGATATCGATGCGGCCTCCCTTCAGATCGACGGAGAAATATCGGAGAGCATATGGGAAGAGGTCCCATGGGGTGAAAACTTCACAGTGCTTCGCCCTAATAATGGTGATGCCCCACAACAGCAAACGAAGTTTAAGATAGTGTATGACAAGGAGCACATCTACCTCGCCTTCTACGCCCTGCATAGCGACCCACAAAAAATCGAAAGTAGACTAGGAAGGAGAGATAACTTCCCTGGTGACTGGGTAGAGGTCAATATCGATAGCTATAATGATAATAATACAGCTTACTCCTTTTCGCTCTCAGTATCAGGTGTAAAGGGCGATGAATTCATCACTAACAATGGTGAGAACTGGGATAGCAACTGGAATCCCATCTGGTATGGAAAAGCAAAAATCGTAGAAGACGGATGGACAGCCGAGATGAAGATACCACTGAGCCAATTGAGATTTGGACAGCAAGATCAGTATACCTGGGGCCTCCAAGTCACACGAAATGACTTCGGATCAGATGAGCAAAGCTCTTGGCAGTTTATACCTAACAATGCCGCAGGATTTGTCAGCAACTTCGCCGAGCTTACTGGCATCTCAGGCATCAAACCAAAGCGCCAGATAGAGATACAGCCTTATGTAACGTCGAGTCTGAGAAAGTCTCCTCAAGAAGAAGGCAATCCATTTGCGGATGGCACCGATGCAGGTCTCAATGTAGGAGTAGATGGCAAGATCGGCATCACTAACGACATCACGCTTGATTTTACAGTCAATCCTGACTTCGGACAAGTAGAGGCAGATCCGTCGGCTTTGAATATCGACGGCTTTCAGATATTTTTTGGTGAGCGCAGACCTTTCTTCATCGAAAATTCTAATCTATTTGATGACCGAGTTTCTGAGTTTGAGGCAGGTGGCCCTTTCGGAAATGATAGACTCTTTCACTCCAGACGTATAGGAGCAAGACCACAAGGTTCGGTTGACTCTCCGGATGGATCATTTACGGAAGTGCCAGACTTTACATCTATACTTGGAGCAGCCAAGGTATCTGGAAAAACTAAAAAAGGTTTGTCTATCGGCCTCCTCCAAACTATCACAGCACAAGAGCGCATGCTCATCTCTCAAAACGGTGAGGAGACGGATGCCATAGTCGAACCCCTTACGAATTATAGCGTGGGTACCGTGCGCCAAGATTTTAAAGAAGGTGCCTCTTATGTCGGTCTCACACTGACGTCAGCCAATCGCAGGTTAGAAGGCACGGGACTAGAAGATCAGTTTCACAAGGACGCCTTCTCAGGAGGGCTCAAGGCGCTACATACTTGGAAGGATCGCGAGTGGAGACTTGTCGGCAACCTGATCATGAGTAGGGTCAATGGGACAGCTGCCAAGATCACTCAGACTCAGACTTCCTTTGAACACTACTTCCAGCGACCTGATGCTGATCATCTTTCTGTGGATGAGACGAAGACCTCTCTGACAGGGCACGGTGGCACAGTCACCCTTGGTAATTATGGAGGTGATGATAATCTGAGCTTCCAAGGTGGAGTCACTTGGCGCTCGCCAGAATTAGAACTCAATGATATCGGCTTCTTGAGTAACGCAGATCAGATCGATCACGCTTTTTGGGCGGGATATCAGTTTCCAAAGCCATTCAGCATATTTAGAAGATATCGCATCAACTATAATCATTATGCACGATGGACCTACGGTGGCGAACATCTCTACAGTGCAGTTAATGTAAATACGCATGCAGGCTTTACTAACTTTTGGTCTGCCGGTGGGGGGCTTACTTATGAGTTAAAGGATATATCTAGCAAAGCTCTTTTTGGAGGTCCACTACTTCGCAGAGCGGGAGGATATTCGCCATGGTTCTATATAAACTCTGATGAAAGAAAAAGCTTTACGTATGGGACGAGTTTCTTTGGATTCAGATCGACAGGTGGTGACAAAGGTGCGGTCGCCGTGGATGGCTTTAATGTCTTCACAAGATACCAACCGACGGATGCACTATCGCTGAGTTTAGGATTGAACTACTTCCAACAAGATAGAGCCATCCAAAATGTATCTTTTGCAGAATACAATGGGCAAGACAGATTTATCACCGCTCGTATAGAACAAAAAACACTCAACTTTAACCTAAGAATCAACTATAGCATCACACCTAATATGACTTTTGAATATTGGGGTCAGCCCTTCATCTCAAGAGGTAATTACTCCGAATTTAAGTTTATCACTGATCCTTTGGCGACTACTTTTACGGATCGATTTGAGCTCTTTTCTGAGAATCAAATCTTTGCAGAAGAAACGGGTGACTACTTTAACATCGATGAAAACGGCGACAGTCTGACTGACTATGGTTTTTCTAATCCCGACTTCAACTTTTTACAATTTCGTTCTAATCTCGTCTTTCGCTGGGAGTATCGTCCCAACTCAGAGATCTTCTTAGTTTGGACTAATGGTACTACTAACAGTGGTGATCCTGAGAAAGGCCTATTCCCCTCATTGAGCGAAGATCTCTTTGCGCAACAAGGGAATAGTATCTTTTTATTCAAGGTGACATATCGGTATTACTAGGGAGTTATTTTGTGCTTAGGTGCTTGAGTTTTTAAGTTCTTGGGTTTGGGATAGACAAAAGTTCATTTTGCTTTTTTAATAAAGCATTTTTGATTTTTGCTTTTCCTGAAAAACAAAAGTATATTTGGTAGGTGATACTAGAGAATGTAAGTAAGAGGCTACTCTCCGCATGTGATCTCAG
>CAYYBR010000002.1:0-50941 GCA_964470035.1 uncultured Saprospiraceae bacterium | reverse complement strand
CAAAAACGCATCGCCTCCATCCTCTCTGCCTACGACGACTTGATAGAAAATAACCTCAAGCGCATCCAGCTTTTAGAAGAAGCGGCACAGCACATCTATAAAGAGTGGTTTGTTCACTTCCGATATCCCGGACATGAAGAGGTGCCGATCGATGAGGAGAGTGGGTTGCCTGAGGGGTGGGAGATGAAAAAAACATTAGACATAATGGATATTTCAGGAGGCGGAACACCTTCCACAAAGAATCCAGCTTATTGGGAAAATGGAAATCTAAAGTGGTTCTCACCTACAGATCTTTCTAAAAGTTCATCGTTGATTTTGACTGATAGTGCAAAGAAAATCACAACCGAAGGCTTAAATAACAGCTCTGCCAAACTGTTACCCCCCAAAACAATTCTAATGTCTAGTAGGGCTACGATAGGACTATTCGGCTTGATTGATCATGAGTGTTCGACCAATCAAGGATTCATCAACATAATTCCAAAAGAAGAATATTTGAGATACTATATTCTTTTCAACCTAATGAATAGAAAGAATGAAATAATTGCAAAAGCTTCAGGTGCAACTTTCAAAGAGATTTCTAAAAGGACATTTAAAGATCTCGATTTCCCCTTGCCACCACAAGCCACATGTACCTCTTTTCAGAACATCTGCCAACCGCTACTATCAAAAGTAAAAAACCTTGTTGAACAAAACTTGGCACTCAAAGAAGCCCGAGACATCCTGCTTCCTCGGTTGATGAATAGGACTATACGGGTTGACTAGGTTGTGTGTTTTTATGTACTTAAGTTTTTAAGTTGATGATGTAATTATAAATATGGCTTTACCGACTAACATATCAGAGTTGATCCATGGGCGGACTGTGGAGTGAGAGCGCATCGAGCTGAGCAAGGCTGGAATCCTGAAGATGTCATCCACTCGATGTGTGCCTTTGCTAACGACTTTCATAACTGGGGTGGTGGATATATCATTATTGGAGTAGAAGAAGATAATGGTCAAGCCGTTCTTCCTCCACACGGTATTCTCCAACATCAGCTTGATGGCATCCAAGGTGAGATCATTCAATTAGGACATAGGATTACGCCTAATTACTTTCCGATTACATCTCCATTCGTTTTAGATGGTCAACACATACTTGTGCTATGGTGTCCTGCAGGAGATAATCGGATATATGAAGCACCTACAACTCTAGGCCTGCAAGCTCAGAGAAGACCTTATATAAGAGTCGGTTCTCGGAGCATCATCGCTCAAGGAGAAAATCTAAGAAGACTTCAAGAGCTAACAGCTCGTATCCCTTTTGATGATCGCGTAAACAACAGAGCAACGATAGATGATCTAGACCTTGGGCTGATCAGAGAATATCTCCAGGAGATAGGAAGTGAGTTATTTGACGAAAGTGCAGAGATGAACTTTAGGGACCTTTGCAGGACCATGCTGATCGCTAAAGGACCTGATGAAGATATAAGACCAGTCAATGTCGGTCTACTCTTCTTCACTCAGGAGCCTCATCGGTTCTTCGATAGAGCAAGGATAGAGTTGGTCCTGCATCAAGATGATAGCGGTCGCAACTTTCAAGAAGTTGTGTTTGAAGGTCCGATCCACAAGCAGCTTAGAGATGCGCTTGCCTATCTAAGGACCAATGTGATTAGAGAGTCTGTCGTGAAGATAGAAGGACAAGTCGAGGCCGTACGATATCATAATTATCCCTTTGCAGCTATAGAAGAGGCACTGTCTAATGCTGTCTATCACAAAAGCTACGAAGTCGGAAGTCCCATTGAGATCCAAGTCTTCCCAGATCACATGACTATACTCAGTTATCCCGGACCTGTTCCCCCAGTTAACCAACAGGTCCTGATCGATCAAAGAAGGGTCGTTGCACGAGAATATCGAAATAGGCGTATCGGAGACTTTCTCAAAGAACTAGGTCTGACAGAAGGAAGAGGGACCGGATTACCTGGTATATATGCTGCCATGGCAGATAATGGGTCGCCAGAACCATCCTTTCAGACAGATGATGCCACTTACTTTTTAGTGACTTTGTCAGCTAGAGTTCAGGGAATTACTAACCAAGTAAGTAACCAAGCTAGTAGTCTGAAATTCAATGACTTAGAGGATTTGATAATGTATACTAACCAAGAAGGTAACCAAGAAGGAAGTTCTGCTCAAAGCATTCTTTCTCATCAAATACATGACCGAGTTTATACACTTCTCAACCTAGTAATTGAATGGAAAAAGAGGAGCGAAATATTTTCTGGACTCGGTCTATCAAACCAAACAAAAAACAAGAAAAAGTATCTAGATCCTGTCATAGCCGCGGGATGGATAAAATTGAAAGATCCAGACAATAAAACAAACCGAAATCAGCAATATCAAATCACTGATTCAGGCAACAGATTAATAGAAATACTAAAGCCTTGACAACTAAAGCAGCGCTATGAAATCATGCTTCCCTTGAGGAGGGTTAAGGTGGGTGAAAAGAACTATCTTGTTTAAACTAACATGGCAAAGAAAGTAATAGAAATCAATGGTGTCAAAGTAGAGTTTAGAACTCTTTCTAGCACTTCTGTGCATGCTGCCAAAAAAAGGATAAGTCAGAAGATGTTGGAAGTCAATCGCCGCTACCGGTCCAAGTCAGCTAAATCCAGACAACGACTTTCGTCGATAGTTTTTAATGTGTGACGAGAATCGTTCCTTTTGACCTATAGGTACATCGTCACTTTAGGGTTACCATAAAGACGCTTTTTCCTTTGTGCAGGTGGTCACTACAACTCAAGATTAATATTGCTATAAAAAGAAAAAACCCTTCAAACATGCGCTAGCGTCTGACAAGCAGAGAGAAGCGAGAAGGGTATTGTTAGCTCGAAGATACCATGATTCGTACTTATATGACTTTGGGCGCTGGCATAAAGTCTGCTTTACTTGAGTACTTCTTATCATACAACCCATAGACTTGAGCAATATTGATCCCATCAAGTTCGGTTGTAGTAAAACCCTCTCCAGAGTCTTCACAAGAGTAGAAATGGTTCAGAAAAGAAAACTCCTCATTACGAAAGATTAGGGTATCCTGTTCTTTCTTTAGAGTCATCATTTTTCCTGTTATCGGGCTTTTCATGATTTAGCTGCTTACTTATTAGTTGCAAAGGTTAGAGCAAAGATAGCTCATAAAGCATGGTTAGATTGGCTCATAATGCTACCTACTAGAAGCATCATTTACGATAGTCAAAACAAATAATCATGCTTAAAGACATCAATAATATTGATTTTTAATGTTTATAAGCATAGTTTTGAATAACAATTCATGCTTAAAAGCATATGAAAAAAGCAATAAGGCCGCTACAACTGAAGATGGTATCCGCACTTCTCAAAGAGAATAGTGCCATAATTGGAGCAATCAGACCAGAAGTAGGTTGGATATCAGCTATCCGATCTGCACTAGGCATATCAAGACGACAGCTAGGACAAAAGATGGGTATATCTACCCCAGGCGTCCAGACCATAGAAAGAAACGAGAAGGAAGGACGTATCACCGTCAAATCCCTAGAAGAAGCTGCGGCTGCCCTCGACATGCAGCTTCATTATGTCTTACTACCTCGAGAAGGCACACTCGAAGATATCCTCGAAAGACAAGCCTATAAAAAGGCAAAAGAAATCGTAAGCCGAACACATCAGACGATGGCCCTCGAAGACCAAGCTTCTCAAGCTGATGTGGTACAAGCAGAGACTAATACACTGGCTGAGGATCTGATGAGAGAAATGCCCCGATACTTATGGGACTAAAAATCGAATATGGGCTAGGTCAGACACCTCTGCCTGAAGAGCTCAAACTTGGTCTGAAGATTAAGACGATCACCACTCGAAGTGAATTAGACAGATATGAACAAAGAAATATTATCCAAGCGTTGAGATGGTTGGCTCCTAGTAAAATACAAGCTGAGACATTGCTGAGTGCATCATTTCTTAATCAGCTTCACACTAAGATGTACGGTGATGTATGGGCTTGGGCTGGTACTTATAGAACTTTTGAGACCAATATAGGCGTACCATACTATCGCATTGGCACGGAACTAAAGCAACTTCTTGATGATGTACTTTATTGGTACCATCATCAAACTTATGAACCAGCCGAACTTGCCCTAAGATGTAAGCACCGATTAGTTAGCATCCATTGTTATCCTAACGGCAATGGTAGACACTCACGACTGGTGGCTGATCTTGTGATGGAAAAATTATACAGCTTAGCATATTTCCCTTGGGGGAATAGTAAATTAGTAGCGGATGATGAAATCCGTAAAACATATATCAAAGCACTACAACATGCTGATCAGGGTGAGATGGGTCCGCTCATGTCTTTCGCCCAATGGTCCGATCTATAATAGACATCTATCATGAGCAAGGCCTACAGCGAAGACAAACTGATCGAAGGGGCATCCATGAAGCTTCTAGAAGAGCTAGGCTGGGAAACAGCTAATGTGTATGGTGGTGAGATCTTTGGCCCTGATGGTACTCTTGGACGTTTATCCGAAGCTGATGTTTTGCTCAAGGGAAGATTTCTGGCTGTTACTAAACTCCTCAATCCTAATCTACCTCCACAAGCACTTGAAGAGGCCTATGAGATCATCAACAATAGAGATGTTACTAAAGGATTTGCAGAGATTAATCGTGACAAGTATGGACTGCTCAAAGACGGCATACCCGTAGACTACAAAGATGACAAAGGCAAGGTCCATAGAAGTAAGCGGGTGAAAGTCTTTGACTTTGACAATCCGAGTAATAACAACTTCATCGCCGTCCAACAACTATGGATCGAAGGAAAAAGTAAAAGAAGGCGAAGAACAGATATCGTAGGATTTGTCAATGGTCTACCACTGGTCTTTATCGAGTTGAAGGCTCATAACAAGCAAGTAAGAGCCGCCTATGAAGACAACTTAAAAGATTATAAAGACACCATCCCTCATCTTTTTCATTGTAATGCATTTGTGATCTTAAGTAATGGTCTCGAAAGTAAAGTGGGAAGCATCACAGCCAAGTTTGAACATTACAATGATTGGAAAAGGATCAAAGAAGAAGAAGTAGGAGAAGCCAGTCTTGAGACTACTATCAGAGGCACCTGCGAGAAAGGAAGGTTACTAGACTTACTTGAAAATTTCATCCTCTTTAGTGACCAAGACGGATCTATATCAAAGCTTGTAGCAAGAAACCATCAGTTCTTAGGAGTAAATAAGGCTATAGCTCATCTGGTCGAGCAAAAAAACAAATACGAAGCTGGAGAAATTAGCGCAGTACTATCTAGACAGCTTGGTGTCTTTTGGCATACCCAAGGAAGTGGAAAGTCCTACTCGATGGTATTTCTATGCCAGAAAATACTTAGGGTACTCGGTGGCGGTTATAGTTTCTTGATTGTAACTGACAGAGCAGAGCTAGATAAACAGATATATGGCACTTTCTCAGGAGTCGGTGCCGTAAACGATAAGTCTTCAAGAGCCACTTCTGGTCATCATCTGAAAGAACTACTTTCAACCGATAGAAGATATATTTTCTCACTGATCCACAAATTCAACTTTCAGAATTATAAGAACGAAAGGAGTGATATCATAGTCATATCTGATGAAGCACATAGAACCCAAGGTGGCAGTCTGGCGATGACCATGCGCGATGCTCTACCAAATGCTTCGTTTATAGGATTCACAGGCACTCCGCTTTTTAAAGATGATGAAATCACAAAGCGCATATTTGGTGACTATGTATCGAAGTACGATTTTAAAAGATCCATAGAAGATGGTGCCACTGTCCCGCTCTACTATGAAAATAGAGGCGAAAAGCTGAAACTAGAAAATCCTAAAATAGATGAGCAAATCAAGAATAAGATAGCAGAGTTTGATTTAGATGATGATCAAGAAGAAAAACTCAAAAGCTTATTCAAACGAGAGTATCCTATACTAACTGCAGAAAAACGGCTGCGATCTATAGCTAGAGATGTAGTTGAGCATTTTAATACTCGAGGCTATAAAGGCAAGGCGATGTTCATTGCCCTAGACAAAGTCACAGCGGTACGGATGCACAACTATATAGTTGAAGCCTGGGAAACCTATCTTGAAAATGAACTAACCATCATCAATAGCATCGTCGACGAAGCCGCACAAGATCGACGAATGAAAGACTGGAGATGGTCTAAAGAGACTGAGATAGCAGTAGTCGTCAGTGAAGAACAAAATGAAATAGATAAGTTCAGACAATGGGGCCTTGACATAGAGGCACATCGTCTTAAGATGAAAGAGCGTGACTTAGAGCAACAGTTTAAAGATAAAGAGCATCCATTTAGGATAGCCATCGTATGCGCTATGTGGATCACAGGATTTGATGTGCCTGGTCTATCGACGCTGTATCTGGATAAACCATTGAAATCACATACTCTGATGCAGGCTATAGCCAGAGCCAACCGTGTCCACAAAGGCAAGAACAATGGACTTATCGTAGATTATATAGAAACCTATAAGTCATTACTAGAAGCACTTGCTATATATGGTGCATCAAGTGAAAGGCCGGATGACAAAGACAGTACTGATCGCCCTGTCAAGCCTCTTGAAGAGCTAAGAGCAGACCTCGAAGAAGTCATCAAAGCGACAGAGTTGTTTTTAGAAAATGAGTGCGGATATCAACTCTCTAAAGTTTACAATTCTGAAGACTTTGCACAGATCAAGGCACTTAAGCAGGCTTGTGAAAAAGTGTCTAAAAGTGATGAAACCAAAAAGAAATTTGGCATACTAGCACGTGAAGTATTCAAGAAGTACAAAGCACTGATGCCAGATAAATCAGTCTATGACTATGCATCAAAGAGAGATGCTATCAATGCGATTTACTCGATGTTCACGCAAAAAGTAAGAAAGGCTGATATCACCCATCTGGTAAAGCAAGTCCAGGATCTTGTCAATGAGTCCATCAGCACCTTTGATATAGCACTAGAAAAGGTGGAGGACTTCGGAAGCAAAGTAGATCTCAGTGGTCTCAACTTTAAGAAAATAGAAGAAGAGTTTTTAAAGCTCGAAGGCTCCAAAAATATAGCTGTTCAGTCCTTAAAAGACCGAGTCGAAAAGAAGCTCAACAAAATGCTCGACCAAAATCCTCTGCGCATTAATTTCTACGAGCGCTATCAAGAAATTATAAATGAGTATAATCTAGGTCTAGAATACAGAGAAATCAGAAAGATCTTCGATGATCTACTCTTACTATATGGTGAGCTGTCGATAGAAGAGAAGAGGGCAATCAGAGAGGAACTTACAGAAGAAGAGCTTACAATTTTTGACTATCTGTCTAAAAACAAGGAAATCGGAGACACAGAAAAAGCCAAACTCAAAGCTATCGCACAGCAGCTATTAGAAAAATTACGCGACGATCTATTCACTGTAGAGAGATGGTGGGAAAATACTTTTGTTTGTGGTAAAGTAAGAAAGGAAATAGATGATACACTTTATGTAAATCTGCCCTTCCCTCTTTTCTCGGATGGGGATAGGGCCATAAAAGGAGAGATACTCTTTGACTACTTTAAGACAACTGAGGCTTCTAGGATGGTAAGCCTATATTCGGATTCAAAATCCTACGGCCTCGCGGCAGAATAAGACCATCACCACTTCACAGCCACCTTCCCCATCGTCTTCCTTTTCTCCAGCGCATCATGAGCGTCTGCCAGTTGATCGATGTTATACAAACCTCCGTCAAGAGGCTGGATGATACCATCATTATAAAGTTGGATGACTCCATTCATAACTCGATTAACAATATGCGGTTTTTCATCACCTATGGTGAGCATATTTACGGCCATCAAAGATCTTGAAGGATTGAGCAAAGCTATGGGACTATAAAATCCAAAGCCAAGCGCTACTCCGATTTTTGAAAAAATAGTCTTAGCACTTGTAAGTGCTGCCGCTCCAAAGCAGATGATGCGACCACCACCGTCTAAGAGTTTGAGTCCTTTCTTAATTGAACTTCCTCCCACAGCATCAAAGATCACATCTAGCCCTTTATCCTTTTGAAGTATTTTCTTGATGGAGTCATCGAACGGCTGACTTTTATAATTGATAGGATGATCTACACCTATACTTCTTAGATATTCTAATTTTTCAGGAGAGCTGGCAGTGCCAAATACGGTCGCACCTTGAGATTTGGCGATCTGACAAAGTAAGCTACCTACACCTCCCGCTGCCGCATGTACGAGTACTTGATCGCCAGGATGAATATTGGTAAAATCTTTGGCCATATAATATGCCGTACATCCTTGAGTAGATAGGGCTGTGGCTATAGTAGCTGGCGTATCTTCTTTCACTTTGGCGACAGCTAGGACATCCGTAGCTACATGCTCCGCATATCCACCGAATCTCGTTAATGCTATCACCCTATCTCCTATCTGCAAATCAGTCTTTGTCTCAGGATGCACCTCAGTAATTCTACCTACCACGTCATAACCAGGAACCGAAGGAAAAGGAGGTGCATCTGAATATGTACCCATACGTATCATCACATCCGCAAAGTTGAGACCAAAGGCTTCAACCTCTATTCCTACTTCTCCAGATGCAACTATTGGCTTCTCTACTTCTCTCAGCTCAAAAGCTTTATATGCTGATCCTTTCTTGACGATATAAGCTGCCTTCATGATTACTCTTTCCTGCGAATCTACAACTCTGAACTCCAAGAGTATACTTATGTTAGCTAGACGGTACTATGAAGCACTTCGCACAGCTATTTAGAGACTTAGAAAGCAGCACCAAAACAACTGTAAAGCTCAAAGCACTAGTCAGCTATCTCAATTCGGCTTCTTCAAAAGATAAGATTTGGGCGATAGCTCTTTTTTCACATCGTAGACCGCGGCGAACGGTCTCAACAACTCTTCTACGCATGTGGGCCGCAGAAGTAAGTGATATACCGGCATGGTTGTTCGAAGAAAGTTATCACATCGTTGGTGATCTCGCCGAGACTATAAGCCTGACTCTCCCTCGCGCAGAAAAAACTTCTGACAAAACATTATCCGACTATGCCCACGAGATAGTAGCTCTAAGAGAAGAAGATGAGATGACCAAAAAAGATTACATCATCAATAGCTGGCAAGGCCTAGAAAAAGACGAGCGGTTTTTATTCAACAAACTTATCACCGGTGGTTTTAGAGTGGGTGTGTCTCAAAAGATGATCACCAAGGCGCTAGCCAAGGTGCTTGAAGAAGATGAAAATAAAATCGCCCATAGACTTATGGGTGATTGGTCACCACTTACAACGACATATGAAGAGCTTTTAGAAAATGCTGATTGGCAGTCTGACATTTCTAAACCATATCCTTTCTATCTAGCTTATGCTTTGGAAGACGAAGTGTCAAGCCTAGGTGATATATCAGATTGGCAAGCAGAGTGGAAATGGGATGGGATAAGATCACAATTGATAAAAAGAGAAAATGAGATCTTCATCTGGTCTCGCGGAGAAGAGTTAGTCACCGATAAATATCCGGAGTTCTCACCTCTAAAAAACATCTCTTTGGATGGCTGGGCTATAGACGGAGAACTCCTCGTATACAAAGATGGCCAAGTCCGACCTTTCAATGAATTACAAAAAAGAATCGGCAGAAAAACGATCAGCAAGAAGATGCTCAACGAACTCCCATGCGCCATCTTTGCCTATGATCTTTTAGAATACAATGGAGAGGACATACGAGAGCATCCTTTAAAAGAAAGGCAAGAGCATCTTTCTAATCTAGTTACACATATACAGAAAGAGGTTCCTCAGCTCATATTTCTATCGGCACCCATCAAATCTACTTCTTGGAAAGAATTAGAAGATTATCGCCTCACTGCTAGATCACTAAAAGCAGAAGGCCTCATGCTCAAAGCTAAGGATGGCATCTATAAAAGTGGAAGGAAAAAAGGAGGATGGTGGAAGTGGAAACTAGATCCATATACCATTGATGCTGTCATGCTTTATGCTCAGCGCGGCCATGGTCGTAGATCCAACCTTTACACTGATTACACTTTTGCCGTATGGGATCAGGATGGCAAACTTGTTCCATTTGCGAAAGCATATAGTGGATTAACTGATAAGGAGTTTGCTGAGATCACGCGATTTGTAAATAAGAATACGATTGAAAGATTTGGACCAGTCAGATCAGTGAAGCCTGAGCTTGTATTTGAAATAGCTTTTGAGGGGATCAACAAATCTACTCGACACAAAAGTGGGGTTGCTCTTCGATTTCCACGCATGAAAAGATGGCGGCGCGACAAACCAGCTGAAGAAGCAAATACACTTGAGGACCTCAAGTCACTCTTAGAAGATCAATAACTTCCCTCTCGGGCCTTTTTTAATATGAAGTTGTGATACCATGAAGGTGATACTTTTCTAATTTGGACAGCAGCCTTTTCCAACTTCCCTAGATGAATTTCCTTCTTGCCTTTGTTAATCGCATCGATGATAGAACTGGCACAATCCTCTGCACTTATCCCCGCGTCTTGATTAGGATCCATAACTCCATGAACTTTTCCATCTCCACTGAGTGCATTGATAGAGATATTGGTTTTGACATATCCTGGACAGATCATATGGATACCGATGCCGTCATCCGTCACTTCAGCTCTGAGCGCATCATAAAAGCCATGTAAAGCATGCTTGCTCGCTGCATAAGTAGATCTACCCGCTGTGGCCAGCTTGCCAGCTATGCTCGATATCACAGCGATATTGCCAGATCCTCGACTAGTCATATGAGGTAGGATCTCTTTTGTAAGCGCTATGTTGCCAAAGAAGTTGACCTCGAATATTCGGCGATCTACTTCTAGCGAAGTTTCCATGACCAGACCGCGTTGGCTGATGCCCGCATTATTGATCAGGACATCTATACTGCCAAAAGCACTTATCGCCTCTGATGTTTTCTTAGCTAATGAAGCCATGTCAGAAACATCCAACGGAAGAATGGATGTAGGTCCTTGGAGGGACTGAGCTACAGCATTTAGTTTTTCAGTATTGCGAGCTGATAATATCACTTTAGCCCCAAGACTACTGCACACTTCGGCGCAAGCTGCACCGATGCCAGATGAGGCGCCTGTTATCCAAACAACTTTATCTTTCATAAATTCCAAGATAACAGGTTTTTACTGCCAATAAGGTTTCCAATATATGTATGCTCAAGTACTACCTTGTAACAAAGTACTTGTCATGAAATCAAACCCATATTATTTTTCGGAAGAGCATGATTTGTTTAGACAGACTTTTCGTGATTTTCTAGAAAAAGAAGTGAGACCCAATATCGATCAGTGGGAAAAAGATGGATTCTTGCCACGCGAGATTTATAAAAAGTTTGGAGATATGGGCTTCTTTGGGATGACTCTACCTGAAGCTTATGGAGGTATGGGAGGCGATCTTTGGTACAATGTCATCTTCGATGAAGAAATCGCACGAATGAACAGTGGCGGATTCGGAGCTAGCATAGGTGCTCATCCATTATTAGCTCTTACGCATATCAATGCTGAAGGCAATGAAGATCAGAAGCAGCGTTATCTCGTACCTGGCATAAAGGGAGAGAAAGTAGGCTGTCTTGCCATCACAGAGCCAGGAGGTGGTTCTGATGTTCAAGCCATACGCACTACTGCTATAAGAGATGGAGATCACTTTACGGTCAATGGTTCTAAAACCTTTATCACCAATGGTGTCCTCAGTGACTTTTTGATTGTTGTGGTGAGGACCGATCCAACGATACAAGGAAGTCGAGGTATCAGTCTACTGATTATCGATAGAGACTCGCCCGGGCTTTCTGCTACTATGTTGGATAAGCTAGGATGGCGTGCTTCAGATACTGGAGAGATAGCTTTTGATGATGTGAAGGTGCCCGCAGAAAACCTGCTAGGCTCAGAAGGCCAGGGCTTTTTATACATCATGCAGCACTTTGTATCAGAACGACTAGCGATGGGATCGGGGGGTGTAGCAGCAGCAGCTTATGCCCTAGAGTTGACTCTTCAATACATGAACGAAAGAGAGGCATTTGGTAAGAAGATCAACCGCTTCCAAGAATTGCGTCATCGTATCGCTCAGATGTCAGCGGAGATAGAGATGAACAGGATCTTTGTCTATGAGCTCTATCGCAGATATAACGAAGGTGACTATCCCGTGAAGGAATCATCGATGTGCAAACTCCTGGGCACACAACTAGCCGACAAGGTGATCAATGATTGTCTTCAGATGTTTGGAGGCTTCGGATATATGGAAAGTTATCCGCTCGCTCGTATGTTTAGAGATGCACGTCTTGGTCAGATAGGTGGTGGCACATCTGAGATCATGCGCGAGATCATTTCTAGGACGATGATAGAAGGCCGAGAGTATAAAGAGCCTACTACCTAGTTCACTCGTTTCTCGAGATGGGCAACCATCTCTTACATATACTACTCAGACAATCCTTCCAAGTAGGGCACACCGAATATGATAAAGAGTAGAAAAAGCAGAAAAAACAATATCGGCCATTTGAAGAGATTGAGTACTGACATAGCAGTTAGCTCTTGATTCTCCCAGTCTTTAGTAATCATCTTCCATAAGGCCATCAAAAGAGTAACAACAAACCCAGTACTTAAAATCAAAAAACCAAGTGCAAGCATAGACCTCTTCTTTATAGAACCATAATTAAGTTCTTCAATCAATTGAAGATAGAACACTGAAAGTAGTAAAAAGCACGATCATCAACTGTGAAGATCCCTCCTGCTCTATCTGCTAATTATGATGTCAAATCATTGAGATATGGTGCAGAGGCTTGTGCTCCCATTTTACTTACCGCAAGTGAGGAAGCTTTGGTGGCAAATCGGATAGCCTCCAGCCAAGTTTTTCCAGCGACTAGAGCAACTGCAAGAGCACCATTATATACATCTCCGGCGGCGGTAGTGTCGACTACCTCCACTTGGTGTGCCTTTACTGTAAAGCTATCATCGTGAGACTTATACAAGGAACCTTGTTCTCCTAATGTGATGATGACATGCTCAACTCCTTTGTCGAGAAGTATAGATGCTGCTGCTTTCGCAGACTCTTCTCCATGTACAGCTACCTCTGTTAGTAACTGTGCTTCAGTCTGGTTGGGTGTGATACAATACAATCCACGCAGAGAAGCTGCTGATAAGCTTTGCGCTGGTGCAGGGTTCAAAACGACCTTCTTATCCTTCTCCTTTGCTATAGAAACGATATACTCTACAGTATCTATGGGAATCTCTAGTTGTACAACTACGAGGTCTGCTTGCTCGATTAGAGCGATGGACTGATCTATGTCACTCCGTTCAAGTTGTGCATTAGCACCAGACGCAACGACTATTTGGTTTTCGCCACTTTCATTGACGGTGATCATGGCTACACCAGATGGGTGGTTTTTGTCTATGATGATTCCTCCTGTATGTATTCCTTCTTTTTCAAAACCGTTGATGGATTGATGACCAAACATATCATCTCCAACTTTAGAGATAAAACTTACTTCTCCTCCGAGTCGAGCTGCAGCTACAGCCTGATTAGCTCCTTTTCCTCCAGGGAACATGAAAAAATCGCCTCCAAGGATAGTTTCGCCAGGTAATGGAAATTTACCTGTCTTGACTACCATATCAGTATTGGTACTCCCTATCACTAGTATACGACCCATACTTACTTTCTATTATGGTGTTGCAGCTACCCAAACCTCTCCACTTTCGAGATACTCTTTTTTCCAGATAGGAACAGTTTCTTTGAGTGTATCGATGGCATACTGACACGCTTCAAATGCCGCAGCCCGATGCGGTGTGCTCACCGCTATGACTACAGCTATATCTCCAAGGTTACACGTCCCTACCCGATGATGTATAGAAATTTTTAGGGCCGACCACTTTTGAAATATCGACTCAGCGATCTTCTCCATCTCTTTTATGGCCATAGGCTTGTAAGCCTCGAAATCTAACTTCTTGACAGCCTCTCCTTTAGTTTGATCTCTGACAGTTCCTACGAACAATGTATTGCCTCCAGCGGCGTGATCTTTTACAAAATCCGCACAGGCCTTGACTTGTAGGGGTTGATCAGAAATTTGTATATCTATCCTCTCCATCATCCGCCGCTTACAGGTGGGATAATCGCTAACTCATCACCTTCCTTTATGATATAGTTGTCGTCTTGATAACTTTCATTGACAGCGATAGAAAACTTGCGGAGGGTCTCAAACTTGGGAAATCGCTCTGATAGAGCATCTTTCACCTGCGATATAGTAGCTTCTTCTGAGAAATCCATCTCTCCTTTGCGAGACCCCACTATCTCCTTGGCTATACCAAATGCTAATATTTTGACTTTCATCTAATTCATCCTATTATTTCAAAGGTACTGCATATCCTAAAGCTATAACAGTATAATCGAGTTGCTTGTCTTGTCTTCATCGACTATCTTCAACTTAAGATCTGATGGGTGGATGATGACACTTCTTGACAATCATGGTAGAGAGATATCATATCTCAGGGTAGCTGTAACAGACAGATGTAATCTGCGCTGCCAGTACTGTATGCCCGAAGAAGGTATTCAGTATGTCCAAAGATCAGACCTTCTTACTTATGAAGAACTGTACAGGATCATTTCGATCCTTGCTGTCAAAGGCGTACATAAAATCCGTATCACTGGTGGGGAACCCTTTCTTAGAAAGGATCTCATGTCATTTATCAAAAAAGTCAATGACATCGATGGGATAAGATCTATACACCTTACCACTAACGGTACGCTTATAGATGAGCACATTGCTTCATTTACGAAAGTGGGCATCGCCTCAGTCAATCTCAGTCTCGATAGCCTGGACCCACAGAGGTTTAAGGAGATCACACGCAGGGACGACCTCGATAAAGTGATGGACAGTCTTACTCAACTTGTCGATCACGATATCACGACAAAGATCAACATGGTTGTGATGAAGCAACACAACATCGAAGATATCCTTCCGATGATCGAGCTTACCAAACACCTACCGATCAGCGTGAGATTTCTAGAAGAGATGCCATTTAATGGCAGTGGCATGAACGAGACCATAGGCGTCTGGTCACACCTCGAAATCTTGGATTATATAAAACAACACCACCCAGGCCTCACGATCGAGCCAACAGAAAAAAGCAGTACATCGAGTAACTATAAGATACCAGGATATCAGGGTTCACTGGGCATCATCGCGTCGTATAGCAGGACATTTTGTGGTACCTGTAATCGACTTCGACTGACACCTACTGGCCTTCTTAAAACTTGCCTATACGATCAAGGCATCTTCAATATCAAGGATTTGATCCGTGCTGGTGCATCAGATGAAGACTTAACAACCGCACTTTTAGAAGCTATTGGCTCGCGCGCTAAAGATGGCCATGAGGCAGAATCAATTCGGTCAAATCGAGGTATCTCAGAATCAATGGCTACGATAGGGGGGTAACTGTTAATAAAAGGTGACCTTTGGTTTTTGTACTAGTCTTAAATGCAAATGTTTTATGATGAAATCAATCTATTTTTTATTGAGCTCACTGCTCATCACTTCAGTCTCTTGTTTTCAAAGCTCGGTGGATACAAAGTCTGATCAGGATTTTGAATACCACACAGCTATAAGAAACGATGGAACGGCGTTTTATGCTTTCGAACACGCCAAAGGCCAAATCCACTACATGTTAGATTATGGTGATAACAAAGGTGAGTGGTTACCATTTGGACCACAGATGCCTAACCAAGGTGATGTAAGTCTTGAGTTTGATGTGGTAGAAAGAGCTGGTGCGGCATCCTACTATTTGTTACATCCAAAAACTGGACAACTCTTCTTTACAGTAGAAGGGGCTAATGCAACTGACTCTTGGCAGACCTATGGAGACAAAATCTCTTCTAATGGCAAAGGTACTTTAGAGTTTGATGCCCAAGGTAGATTTGAAGGCAACTCATTTTATGCATTTGATACCAAGTCTGGTCAGATGTACTATATGAATGACTTCGGCCCAGATGCAGGTAAGTGGCTTACTTATGGCACAGAGCTGTAATATCTACTTCATACGTACCTAATTAATGACTACAACCGATAGGAGATCCAGGTGGCATATCGTTTACCGCAGGTAATATGATATCACTTGGATCTTCTAATCCTTCTTCTATGAGATATCTTAAGTAGTCATCTCCAGAAGCATCTTGTAATCTATCTTCCATCAAAGATATAAGTGAAGATCTCACTGCCGCTACGACTGCGGGGTCCGCACTATCACTCATAGTAGCTGAAAGCATATGCTTGACCATAATGTATCTTACGATGTCTTCGATAGCTCCATGATATGGATCCACTGATCTTTGCTCCATCATAGACTTCCCGAGTTGGTCTACATACTCCGACAATTTAAGTGGGTGGGCATGTACCACATTATTGCGATGGATACGTGCTAATCTATCTGGATGAAGCAAGGTGCCAAATACCATGTGAGCATAGGATTCTGCAGGAGCTAATCCATCAAAGGCAAGATTTGACCTGCCATCAAAAGTTTCCCGGTCTCTTCTGTATCCAAAAGCTGGTGGAGGGATGAGGTCTACTATCTGCTGAGGTATGGCTAACTCTGATGCCGTCACAGTGTTGATGATTGCTATGAGCGCTTCTCGCTGCTTAGTGAGAGATACTGGCTGAACTTTATGGTCCAAAGCATCTCCTTTCACCGCATAGTTATATTCTAACCCACCGATCAGCTTAGCTGCACCTTCCATCTGATATCTATGCATGAGATACAGTGGCACAAGGACTTTTTCGAGCTCTGAAAGCGGTGTCCCTGTAGTAATCGAGTTTTCACCAAATCTGCGTAGACCATTCTTCCTCAGTAGCATCAGGCGGTTAAGTTCTTCCACAGGATCTGCGCCATTATCCCATAAGTGTGCCGCAGGATGGGCACCTCCAAGTGGACGTGCGTCTGAGTCTGATATGAATTGATACCCTGCTTTCTGAGCATCAGTTATAATCTTTTGTAAGCTTGTGGTCTCATCCTGGTTATCAGGAAAATCAGCGTAACCATAGGTGATCGTCACCTTATCCCAATCCCCGATCTTCGTATCATATGCATCGGCGAAGTTGAGCTCGCCAGAAAGATTGAGTTCGATATATGGATGTGGATAATCCATCACAGAAGCACGACTCTTTACACTAGCCGCAAAGTTGTGCGCAAGTCCTATCGTATGTCCTATCTCATGTGCTGATAACTGTCGCAATCGCGCAAGTGCCATCTCTTTCATCACTTGAGTATTATCATCGCTCGAGGCAAATGGTGATAGTATGCCCTGCGCGATCAAAAAGTCTTGGCGCACTCTTAATGATCCTAGTGAGACATGCCCTTTTAATATTTCTCCAGTCCTAGGATCAACTACAGAAGCCCCATATGACCAACCTCTAGTACTTCTATGTACCCACTGGATGACATTATAACGCACATCCATCATATCGGCTCCGGCCGGAAGTTCTTTAACTTGGAAAGTACCTGGTGAAAAACCAGCCGCCTGAAAGGCCTGATCCCACCAACTACCTCCCTCTATGAGAGCAGACTTTATAGGCTCAGGGCAACCCGGATCCATATAATAGATGATAGGTTCTACCGCATCGCTTACGGCAGCATTAGGATTTACCTTTTCAAGGCGATGTCGGTTGATGTATCTCTTGACTATCGGCTCTTCTATAGCAGTCGCATAGTCCGCAAATGAAGTCATATTAAATCCTGCAAAAGGATGAAATTCGCGTGGTGTATAGCCTTCATCTGGTAGTCGTATAAAGCTATGATGTTGTCTTATCGTGATCGCATCAGACGATGGTGCAACGCTTCTGATAAAACTACCTTGAGCTTCACCAGTAAAAGTGAGTAAGGCTTCAAACTCAGAGTTGTCAGGAAATGCCTTAGTCCTCGGCATCCATACTCCGCTTCGACTCTTATCTACCTTGTAGGAGCCTTGATTGCTTCTTTTTAACCTTTGAGCTACACCATGGGTATCATTCATGAGCATCGGTGTTAGATCTATGGTATGAACACCTCCTGTGCTTCCTTCAAGGATCTCAAAGCCCCATATCACTGACTGGGCAAAAGCTTCTTCTACTGCCCTTCTTTCTAAAGGATTATCACTGAGTGCTCGATAATCCATGTTGGGCTGAATCAGTAATAGCTTGTTGCCAATCTTATCAAAACGAACAAGCCGCTCACTTCCTAGTTGTCCCCTATCAAGACCTATATCATTAGATCCAATGCCTGCCGAAAGAGAGGCAACGTAAAGAAACTCTTGGCCTAAAGCGTCATCAGGCACTTCAAGCGTAATCCTACCAGAACTATCGTCCCAACTAAAGGAGAAGAATCCCTGTTGTCTACCCTGGCCCATCAAAAAACTCAGACTTAGACTTAAAATCAAAGTGTAGAAGTATCTCATCTTTTTCTTTTTGCAATGAAAAGGTAGTACAACATCGCTATAAGTGATATCAACAATCCCAGACTTTCTCTGATAAGTTCGATATAAGGGGT
This sequence comes from uncultured Saprospiraceae bacterium, assembly GCA_964470035.1. Lineage (GTDB taxonomy): Bacteria > Bacteroidota > Bacteroidia > Chitinophagales > Saprospiraceae > JAJRXG01. The sequence continues at coordinate 32,456 of CAYYBR010000002.1, read as the reverse complement.
AGAAGCTTGCATAGAAGTAGTTATGCTTGGCATGCCTTCGTTGACCCAATTTATGAGATCTGGGACATAGCCGCATAGAGATACAACGAGTAGTGCTACTATACCTGCATTAATAAAAAAGAAATGCTGGTCTTTATAAGCTAAAAAAGCAATGACAGAAACACAGATGTACAAGGCAATCCATAGAAAAGCATCGGCATCATTCCATTGCATGATAGCGAATGACAGAAAGAGAACACTTACAATGAGATGAATCCATTTCACGACGGCAAAATACAATTCTTCATGATGTCTTTAGATCATCAATGATATGCTTGGGCAGTCTAACAATCTCTTCTTATCTGCTTATTCATGAGCAGAGTATAATACAAAAAGCCCATGCAGGATTTATGCATGGGCCTATCAACATCAATTCAGGATTATTCTACAAACAAAACCTATTCTTCTCCTTCTTCTTCGCACGAATCTTTTAGAGCGACTAACTCTACTCTATCATTGACTGTCACTTGAGTGCCATCTTCAAATTCTACTGTTATCGGGAATATTAACGAAGGTCTTTCCGCTCTTTCTCCTGCTCTTCTCTTCCATGCTCTTAGTGCTCTCTTGAGAGCTGCTTGTGATGAAGCTTCTACTATAGATCCATCCGAAAATTCTATAGATATCGGATAGACTAAATCAAAGCATGCTCTTCTGACAAATCTTCTAATGTTGTTACGGCTTCGGATAAAGTCTCTTTTGCACTCTCTTCGTAGTTCGATGAGCGCTTCACGACTCTCGACTGATACTACTTCACCATTTTCTGTTGTAAGCTCTATAGGAAAAGCTAATGAAGGTCTTTCTTCGGCATCGGGGTTGGCTTCCTTCCATGCGCTGATGGACTCTCTTAGCATATCATAATCTTCAGAACTAGTCGAGGTGTCATCAGGAAAATTGATGGTTATGGGAAAAACAAATTCATAACATCCTAGTCTGCCGATCTTACCTTGTGATTCTAGATCATCAATGGAAGCGACTACAAAGTCTTGAACACTTTCGAGCGATACTTCTTCACTATCACTACAAGATATCATCAGGCTCAGGCCAAAAAAGAGTACTACTGATAAGAATGAAAATTTAATCGTCTTAAACATGCTGTTGTTTTTGATCTGTATGCTGAGTAGCCTGAATATTTGATGTGATAAATCCTCAGCATAACAGGGTTTATAAATGGTACTTACAACCATAGAAGTGCATGCCAAGTAGTTTGTACTCAGTTAGATCAAAAAAAGAAGAAAACTTCTGTGTATCTATTTGGAATTGAAAACTTAAGCGCAGAAAAACTTGTGCTTACTACTTAAGTTAAAACAGGTGCATGTAGGATACCTCCGTCATTCACGAGTACTGCACCTGTCATGTATGAAGATGCATCGGCAGCTAAGAAGACTGCAAGTCCTGCCATCTCATCAGGCATAGCCATCCTACCAAGAGGTATGTTAGACTTGAACTTTTTTAGGTTATTCTCATCTGACCAAAGAGCCGCACTTAGTTTTGTTTTTACGAGACCTGGACAGATCACATTGACCCGGATATTATCCTTGCCCCACTCTGCAGCTTGGTTTTGAGCGAGCATAACTAGGCCAGCCTTGCTTAAGTTATAAGCAGCAAATCCAGCCGTAGCATGAAGACCTTCTATAGAACTGATATGGATCACACTTCCACCACCTACACTTTTCATATGAGGATAAGCAAGTCTGCTAAGTTCCATAGGAGCGTTTAGGTTGATATCCATCGTCTTCTGATATGCCGCCATAGGCATCTGATCGATGGGCCCGAAGTATGGATTAGTGCCAGCATTGTTGATGATACAGTCGATACGTCCATACTTGGCGATAGTTTGTTCGATCAGGTTGGTGCGTTGAGCTTCATCTGCGACGTGACATGATATACCCACAGCTTCCAGTCCATCAGCTTTAAATGTATCAGCTACTGCTTCAACAGCTTCTTGCTTTCGACTACTTATGACAACTTTGGCACCATGTTCTGCCAATCCTCGAGCCATCGCTTCCCCTATGCCTTTAGACGCGCCAGTGACGATAGCTACCTTACCTGTAAGGTCAAATAATGATTTGATTCTATCCATTTAACTATTGTTTCAAGCTGAAATTGAAAAAAGAGACTGCTCACTATAGCAGTCTCTCTTCTTTTATAAATTATAACTAGGCTTAGTATCCAAGCTTAGTGTACACTCTATCTAGCGTATCCTTTTTTAGGTCATCTACTGAAGCCTCGAGTCCGATAGACTTTGCAAATTCTACAAGATCTACCTCCTTCATTTTCTTAATCTCGGACTTTGAGAGTGTTTCCTTCTTACCAAAGTCATGTATTGATTTTCCCGCTTTCGCAAATGCTCTTAAAGAGTCAGGCACAGTAAATCTTTCACCAAACTTCGTTGTAAAGTCATCACAATCAGCGATAAACTGATCCATCCCTACATAATCGATATATGACAAGGCTCCTCCAGTATAGATCGGGAATCCAAAACCCATAATACTTCCTATGTCACCATCTTTCACAGATCTAAGAACACCTTCATCCAGACATCTGAATGTCTCTAGCGCCATCCTATGTAGTAATCGCTTGCCTACAGTTTCTTTATCTAAAGTCTTTACGTCAGACTTAAAGATTTTTGATAGCTCAGGCCAGAGTTTTTTCTTACCTCCCTCTGGGTAGTCATAAAAGCCTTTGCCATTTTTCTTACCGTGTCTGCCGTGTTCCTCTACCATCATTTTCCCGAGCTTATAAAATCTCTCTTGGAATGGTGGCTTATTAGGAGTCGGATCACTTTCATATACGAGTAGCCCAAGTGTCAGAGATACTTCATCCGTCACTGCTAGCGGACCAACAGGCATACCTTTATTCTTAGCTACATTCTCGATCATAGCGGCAGGCACACCTTCCTCAAGTAAAAATCCTCCTTCAGAACAGTACGTACCAAATGTCCTTGAAGTAAAAAATCCTCTACTGTCATTGACAACGATAGGCACTTTCCTTATAGCAACAACATAGTCTACCGCAGCAGCTATAGCCTTCTCACTGGTTTTTTCTCCTGTGATAATCTCAACTAGTGGCATCTTATCCACTGGAGAGAAGAAGTGGATCCCGATAAAGTTTTCCGGACGCTCAGACGCTTTCGCTAATAATGTGATCGGTATAGTAGAAGTATTAGATCCATATATCTTATCTGGAGCTAATACAGCTTCTGTCTCTGCAGTTACCTTTGCTTTTAGGTCTGGATTCTCGAAGACTGCTTCTATCACCATATCACATCCTTCCATATCTGCAGGATCAGTAGTAGGTGTGATCTTTGCAAGTATGCCATCAGCCTTTTCTTGAGTCATCTTACCTCGACTCACTCTTTTCTTGAGGAGTTTTTCACTATAGGCCTTTCCTTTTTCAGCTCCTTCCATCGAGACATCCTTCAGCACGACATCCATACCAGCAAGTGCTGACGATACATATGCGATACCAGCTCCCATCATACCCGCTCCAAGTACACCTAACTTTTTAATCTCATACTTGTCATAACCAGCCGGCTTACCTTTTCCTTTGCTTGCCTCTTGAATAGCAAAGAAGCCCGTACGAATCATATTACGTGCTTCCTTAGACATAACGATCTGCGTAAAGTATCTGGCCTCGATCTCGAGCGCTCTGTCAAACTTTACTTGCAGTCCATCGTGGATGGTGCTCAGTACAGCTCCAGCTGCGGGGTAGTTACCATGAGTAAGTTTTCTCACATTACCGATACCGCCCATAAGCGTCTGCGCTCCATTAGGAGACATCAAGCCTCCTCCAGGTATCTTGTGCTTCTTATTATCCCAAGGTTGAACTGGATTAGGATTTTCAGCTATCCATGCCTTAGCAGCAGGTACCAGATCCTCTGCCGTTGGTACGACATCATTGATCAGTCCAACACTCTTCGCTTTTTTAGGGTTGTGCTCTGTACCTTGTAATAAGGCCATCATACCAGCCTGGATGCCCATGAGATATGGTGCTTTAGCCGTACCTCCCCCTCCTGGGAAGAGTCCTACCTTTATCTCAGGAAATCCGATTTTGATCTTAGGATTGTCGACAGCTATACGATGATGACATGCGAGACAGACTTCAAGACCACCACCTAGTGCATGACCATTGATCACCGCTACGAAAGGCGTATTACCAGTTTCTATATCTCTCATATGCTGGTGGACAGTAAGCATATTCTTCAGAAATGGCTCTGGATCTGATATAGGCTTCTCTAACATCTTGAGATCAGCACCTGCCATAAACATGGACCTGCCCGATGAGACTATCACCCCTTTAACTTTATCATCTGCTATCGCTTGCTTCGATATATCGAAGTACGTTTCCATAAAATCCGGACTAAATAGATTAGTCGGATGCTCTTCCATATTGATAGTGATATGACCTATCCCATCTCCATCAACTTCATAGGAGAGTATCTTATTCTTGAATGACATATTAGTTCTTTCTCTTTGTTCTAATTAATAGATTGAATTGGCTTTAAACTCTTTCGATGATTGTCGCTATACCCATACCACCACCGATACATAGTGTGACGAGGCCTGTACCTTTTCCTTGTCTTTCCATCTCATCGATAATAGTACCCATCAGCATACATCCTGTAGATCCAAGAGGGTGACCCAGTGCTATGGCTCCTCCATTGACGTTTACTTTGTCATGAGGGACACCCAAGTCTTCCATCGCTCTTAACGGCACTGCAGCAAAAGCTTCATTAATCTCCCAAAGATCTATGTCACCTACTTCCATCCCCGCCTTACCAAGCGCCTTTCGGCTAGCCGGTGCGATACCCGTAAGCATGATGGTCGGATCAACACCAGTAACACCGATAGCTCTGATCTTAGCGCGAGGCTTGAGACCTAATTTTTTTCCTACTTCTTCATTTCCTACTAGGGCAACAGCCGCTCCATCAACTATGGCAGAGCTATTGCCTGCGTGGTGTACATGATCTATAAACTCTACCTCCGGGTATCTATCTATAGCCACTGCATCAAAACCACCCATCTCTCCCATCATTTGAAAGGCGGGCTGGAGACTTGCCAGTGCTTCTACTGTAGTTCCTGGTCTTACGTTCTCATCTTTATTAAGCATCGTCACACCATTTACGTCAGTGACATTTATACGTGACTTAAAGTATCCTGCTTTTTCTGCTTTAGTAGCTCTGTCCTGAGAAGCTACTGCAAATGCATCTACATCGCTGCGAGAGTATCCATACTTCGATGCTATCAGATCAGCAGATACACCCTGTGGTATCACATGTCCAGGAAGAGCAACGGCAGGATCCATCATAAGTGCACCACCATCGGATCCCATCTTAACTCTAGACATACTTTCTACACCACCTGCGATGAGTAAGTCCGAGAATCCAGACTTGACATAGGCCGCTGCCTGATTGATCGATTCTAATCCAGAACCACAAAATCTATTCAAAGTCACTCCGCATAAGTGATCACCATAGCCAGACTGCATAGCAGCCGTCTTAGCTATGTTAGCACCTTGATCCATGATCTGAGTGACACAACCTAGGATAACATCCTCCACAAGTGAAGGATCCAAGTCGTGCTTATCTTTCATTTCTTGTAAGCACAGCGTAACAAGATGCGTAGGCGTCACAGTGTTCAATGCGCCTTTCTTATTTCCTTTTCCGCGGACAGTGCGGACAGTATCATATATATAAGCTTCCATAGTCTTAGTTTTTATAGATTTTAATCTGATTAGTTTATTTGTACAAAGGCGTTAATAAGGCATCGCTCTAAAGAGGAGTACACTGATTAAAACCTTTGTTCATACTAGATTATTGGCACTTCTGCCAAAATCATGTGTTGCCAAATGTAAAAGAATATATCCACTGAATACAAGTCCCACAGGCGATATTTTGTTGTCTATCCAACCTAGAAATTCGAACCTTCTTTGTGATATTCTCGCTTTTGCTGCATATTGCACCTTATTTGGCAATATCGCCAATATTGAAGTTTGATCTAATGGAAACTGTTAAACCCACATCGAAGACGAAATCTAACGGGTCGCCTGTAAAAAGAAAACCTGGCAGACCTACAGCCGATGCAGAGATTAATATCGAGCACCTTTGTGATGTAGCTGTCAATGTCTTCGCAGAAAAGGGATACAGCGGTACTACTACCACCGAAATAACGAAAAAAGCGGGCGTAGCTCGATCCTTGATACATTACTACTTCGGTAATAAGGAAGAACTCTGGAAGGCTTCTATAAAGAGACTTGCTAATGAGTTTGTAGCTGAATTCGAACAGTCAAAAAAAATACACAAAGATTTGGATGGTATACAGATGATCAAAGTGATGGTCAGACAGCTCGTCCACTTCTACTCTAAGTATCCAGCATTTCCCAAGATAGTCGCACAAGAGATGGATGAACACTCCGAGCGCAGTGAGTGGATCATCAATAATCTGATCTATCCGCTTTTCAATCTCACTGGCGAGTTATTCAAGAAGCAACGCAAGATCGGCAATATCAAAAGGATCGACAAGGAGTTTCAGCCAAGCATCCTACTTGGTATGGCAAGTAGCTTTTTCTCTAATCCTTTTCTAATCAAATACCTTTATAGCATTGATACACATGATGAAGAAGTGATCGAGAGATACGCAGATGCGGTCGTTGAGATCTTTTGTCATGGTTTCGTTACGAAGTAATTTCAATGCATGAAAAAAATAGAGCACATCGGTATCGCAGTGAAAGACCTCGATGCTGCTGAAGACATCTATACTAAGCTACTTGGTGCTTCTCCCTATAAGCGCGAGGAGGTAGCATCAGAAAAAGTGACCACCTCTTTTCTTCGCGTCGGACCTAATAAACTTGAGCTACTCCAATCCGATGATCCAGATAGTGCTATCAGCAAGTTCATCGAAAGAAAAGGAGAAGGTATACACCACATCGCGTTTGACGTACATGATATCAAGGCAGAAATGAAACGTCTTAGTGATGAAGGTTTTAAGGTGCTAAATGAAGAACCATTTAAAGGAGCGGATAATAAGCTAGTTTGTTTTATTCATCCCAAATCTGCCAATGGTGTTCTCATAGAGCTCTGTCAGGAACGAACTGATGATATTTGAGCCAACGACTGTCATACTTGCCATACTAGCAGGTCTTGCTGCAGGCATCGTTAATACATTTGCTGGCAATGGGTCTGCCATAACTCTAGGTTTCCTGACCGAGTTTTTAGGCCTACCTGTCAATATCGCGAATGGCACAAACAGAGTAGGTATTATGATGCAAGGAGTTTCATCATCATACTCTTTTGTGAAAAATGACAAGCTCGATCTCGCTAAATCTAAATGGCCAATCATCCTATCTTTCGCAGGTGCTATCTGTGGAGTGATTCTAGTGCTTCAACTTGACAATGAATTCTTCTTTGCTATCTATAGATATCTGTTGCTGGTTATGCTCCTGGTTATCCTCATCAATCCGAAGCGCTGGTTCAATGAATCAACAAAACTACCACAGCACAAGACCTATACTTTACCGCTGTTTTTTGTCCTTGGTTTCTATGGTGGATTTATTCAGATGGGCATGGGTGTCTTTTTTCTGATAAGTACTGTGGTCATCATGAAATACAACTTTGTTCGAGCTAATGCACTAAAGACCGTCATCGTAGCAAGCTATACGATAGTTGTAATCTGTATCTTCCATTATAATGGATTAGTGGATTGGCGTATCGGCGCAACTATAGGTATCGGCCAAGCTATAGGAGGTTATTTTGCAGCAGAATTTCTATCCAAGTATCCCAAATCTCAATATTGGGCATATGCCATATTAGTTATCATGATAGTCCTTGTTATATTGAGCACATTCGATATACTGGATCTATCTATATGAGTAGATTTCTTACAGCACTAGTGACCATCTTGAGCATCATAAGTTGTAAAGAGCAGCCCAAGATTCCATCTGACCCTTTGCAAGCAGCTCTTATCGGCGCTCCCACTTTCGTAAATGATATGATCGATAGTAGCCAGTATGAAATCCAAATCATATATACCCAGATAGAAAGAGACCAAAAAGGACATCCCTATCTGACTTCATTCTATATCAATCGAGATGACGACAAATACTTTTATCCAGCAAGCACAGTCAAGATGCCTGTGGCTTTCTTGGCGTTACAACGAATCAATGAACTAAAAGAACTCAACCCTGCCATCGATAAATCTTCAAGACTCTCTTTTGGATCTTCGCATCCTCCACAAAGTCCAGAAGTTATAGATAGCAGTTCGTCCTCAGGATATCCTCAAGTACAACATTATATAGAGCAGATATTCAGTGTCAGTGATAATAACGCCTACAATCGTCTGTATGAATTCTTGGGTCAAGATTACATTAATGAAGAACTTAGAAACAAGGGCATATTTCGAAACTCAAGGATCAGAACTCGCGTGGGCATTTCTGGATTTGATACAGATGCTAATCGATTTACTAACCCAGTCAATATACTTGGAGAAGATGGAAGCTTACTTTATGAACAAGAAGGGTTTGAAGCCATCTATAATCGATTTGTCGAATTAAATGACACGGATAAAGGTATAGGCTACTATGACGATGAGTTAGATACAGTGGTTTATGAGTCATTTGACATGCACGAGAAGAACTTCATCAATCTCACCGATTTAGAGGCTTCTTTACAGCGCGTTATTTTTCCAGACTTGTTCAGTCCAGACGAAAGATTTAATCTGACTTCGGCGGATTATGATTTTCTGTATTCAGTGATGCCTAAAACACCTTTGGACTTTGATTTTCATCAAGATCAGGCAGATGAATATTACGATAGTTATGTAAAGTTTTTTTATAATGGTGACAGCAAAGAACATATACCCGATTACATCGAAATCTATAATAAGGTGGGATGGGCATATGGCACGCTAACTGATTGCTCATATATTAAAGATTTGAAAAACAACATTGACTTTTTTCTTACTGCCACTGTACTTGTCAACGAAAACCAAATCTTCAACGATGGAGTATATGAGTACGAATCAAAGGGTCTTCCATTTTTAAGTGCTCTAGGCAAGACTATTTACAATTACGAATTATCCAAAAACAAATAATCAAACTCATCAATGGAAGCTATAATGAATGTGGACTGGGCTGAAAAATTAGGTATGGTCCAGGATTGGGCACTTGTATTCATCCCTAAGATCTTTGGTGCGCTCATCGTATTAGTGATCGGCCTTTGGGTTGTTAAGCGATTAATGAAAGTATTAGAAGTGGTACTGAAAAAATCTCAGTTAGGCCCAGAACTTACGGGCTTCTTTCTATCGATGGCTTCTATAGCTTTGAAATTTATAGTTGTACTTCTGGCCGCTAGTGTTCTTGGCTTTAATGTTGCTGCTCTTGTTGGTGTTTTTGCTGGGGTCATATTTGCAGTGGGATTGGCTTTACAGGGCTTCATGGGCAACTTCGCTTCTGGGATTACAATCATCTTCTTTAAACCCTATAAAGTTGGAGATTGGGTTCAGATAGGAGAGTCTTTTGGCAGAGTTGACAGTATCCAGATATTTAATACTATTTTGATTACTCCTGGAGATAAAACCTACATCATACCTAATGGCAAGGTAACCGACGACATTATCACCAACTTTTCTACTCAAGGCAATATCCGATTAGAGCTCTCAGTGACTATGCCATATGCTGAAAGCTTCCCTCGTGTAAAAGAGATCATAAATAATACACTCAATAGTTATGATAAAATACTCAAGGACCCTGCCCCGATCATCGGTATCGAAACCTTTGATAGTCACAGTATCATTGTAACGATCAGGCCATATATCAATCCTGATGATTACTGGGAGGTAACATTTGATTTACACGGTATGGTGAAAGAAGCCTTCCATCAAAATGATATTAAAGTAGCTTACTCTGAAGGAGTAGAGTTAGGACAGATAGGCGCTTAAGCTTCTACTTTTGTACAGGACATCTCACCGGCCAATACTTTAGTGAGAAAATCTGTTGGTCCGCCATTGACGATCCAGGTTGGTATACCATTTTCCTGTGCTATCTGTGCAGCAACCAGCTTGGACTTCATGCCGCCAGAGCCTTGATCAGATTTGCTATCGCTTACATTAGCAAGATATGGAGTTAGATCATTTACGGAAGTGATCAACTCTGCTTGGCTATCTTGCTTGGGATCATCAGAGTACAATCCATCGATATCTGTAGCAAGAACGAGTAAGTCTGCTTTGCAAAGCACTGCGGTGAGCGCTGCTAGCTTGTCGTTATCCCCAAACTTAATCTCATCGGTGGCGACTGTGTCATTTTCATTGACGACGGGAAGAAAACCTATTCTTAAGAGCGTCTCCAAGGTCCCAGATATATTCTTACGAGAGTCATCATTCTTAAAGTCATAATATGTCAGAAGACACTGTGCCACAGGTAGATCATAGTCCGTAAAAACTTCTTGTATGATCTTCATGAGATATACTTGTCCTATAGATGCAAGAGCCTGCTTCTCTTCTATAGATCCTGCATTACGAAGCTCAACCACCTGCTTAGCTGCTGCTATAGCACCACTGCTTACCAGTATGATCTGATAGTCATCACTGAGCTCCTTGATCTGAGAAGCTATGTCTTCGAGCTTGCCTCTCGATATACGAGGAGTATCTCTAGTGAGAGTGGAAGTGCCTACTTTGAGAACGATACGTTTCACCGTGATACTATTTTATCTCGTTTGTCCATCACCATAGACATACCACTTATTAGTTACTAACTGATGTAAACCCAGAGGTCCTCTATGATGTAATTTATCTGTACTGATCGCTAACTCAGCACCAAGCCCAAATTGTCCCCCATCTGTAAACCGCGTTGAGGCATTTTGATATACGGCCGCGGCATCGACTTCATCCATAAATCTCTGAGCTATGGTGGTATTTTCTGTCATGATGGCTGCGCTATGACCTCCAGAATGCTCATTGATCAAACTGATAGCATGATCAACTCCGTCAACTAATCCTACAGCAATCTTCATGGCAAGGTATTCTTCTGACCACTGATCTTGTAGATCTACAGCTTTCGCAGGACCATGAACCGAGACCTCTTGATCGGCAAGAATCTCGACGTCGCTCGCTCCCAATTTTTCTAATAAGGTGGTCGTAAGCTTTTCAATATCATGATGTTGTTTATCTATGATCACCTTGTCCAGAGCATTGCACGCAGAGATTTTGTCAATCTTAGAGTTTACGATGATATCGACGGTCTTCTCGATTTCTGCATCTTGATGTACATACAGAAAGTTGTTGCCACGACCACTTATCAGCACTGGACATGTAGCATGAGTCTTTACAAAGTTGATCAATCCATCTCCTCCTCGGGGGACGATCAAATCAAGTGATACAGAAGGAGCTCTGAGAAATGCTTGGGTAGCTGTGCGATCTAACTCCAGAAGTTGTACCCAGTCTCTTTCTAACCCATGCTCTTCAAGAGCCTGGTGCCAGCAATCCACTAGGATACGATTAGAGTGTATAGCTTCTTTGCCTCCTTTTAGTAAGATCTTATTATTCGACTTAAATGCTACCATAGCTGCTTCTATAGTTACATCTGGACGAGACTCGTATATGATAAGTACTGTACCAAAAGGGGCCGTCCTATTAGTCACTTTCATACCATTGGGATGATCGAATTTGTATAAATCAACTCCCACAGGGTCAGCATCAGCTATGATATCTTCCACGGCCGTGATCATACCGTTCATCTTCTTGTCATTGATGACTAGTCGATCGTACATGGCTCTTTCCAGATCGTTTGCTAAATCCAGATCACGTTTATTCTCACTGATGATCTCAGTAGAACGAGATGCCAGATTCTTCTTGACAGACAAGAGAATCTCATCCTTTTTCTGTGTAGTCAGTAGATCCATATGCTAACTATGATGACAAGACAAAACTACTAAAGACAGAAAGACTATGCTAGTCAACGTATTTCTAGGGCACAAGTCGCTGTGTATACCACACGTCATCCTTCTTTTTAAACTGAAGTCTGACATGACTCTCATGAGACAGTTGTAGATATTCTATGACATTAAGGTTGATCTTGTAAGATGTAAAATGCACTCGATCATGATCGTATTGAACATCTTCGTTGAGCTCGATGTATGCACCAGGTGCAAGTATAGTGGTATAGTCTTTAAGTGATCTTAGGTCCCATGCCGACGGATTCATGGATGCATCTTCATATTTCTCTACCCACCCAGAGCAACTTAACTGCATCTTCAACTTATGAGAATAAGCTAATACTGATACATGATTATCGATATCTATGTCTTTCACCTTCTGACTTCTGGTGTCTGTATAAAAGACAAAGCCTACATCTTTGATAACCTTTCTTAAGATGACTATCCTTTGTCGTATATCACCATTAGAAGACGTAGCAAGAACTAATCTGCGAAATTCATGACGCCTATCTATAGTCGACCGTGACAGTTCTCTCCATATAGACTCAAAGGTCTTGTCGGCATCTATCTCATAGCTCATCCGCTACTTGAAGAACAAGTTTGCCTTTTTTATCACCAGAAAACAACTTGAGGAAGGTAGGGTAGAATTGATCTATACCCCTTTCTACATGCTCCTGTGATTTTATCTTACCCTGAGCAACCCATTTACTGAGTTGTTTCGCTGCTTCACCATATCTGCTTGTAAATTGAATGACGACAAAACCTTCCATCCGTGCTCCATTGACAAGGAGAGACAGGTAGTTCGATGGGCCTTGTATTTTTTCTGTGTTATTATACTGTGAGATAGCTCCGCAGATAGGTATTCTAGCTCCTGGATTGATATGTGCAAGTGCCATATCTAAGATCTCACCCCCGACGTTATCGAAGTAGATATCTACTCCTTTAGAGCAATGTTCTTTTATGCCCTTGTAGACATTTTCATTTTTATAATCGATACAAGCATCAAAGCCTAACTCTTCTACAACGTACTTACACTTTTCAGATCCTCCAGCGATACCTACTGCTCGACAACCTTGTAGCTTCGCTATCTGACCTACTACACTTCCTACGGCTCCTGCGGCACCAGATACAAGCACGGTCTCTCCTTCCTTTGGTTGCCCGATATCTAGCAAACCAAAGTAAGCTGTGAATCCTGGCATACCGAGAGTGCCGAGATATCTTTCTAATGGAAGAACCTCAGGATCTACTTTTACCCAGCCGTATCCATTGGTATGACAGTATTGCTGAACACCTGACATACCATAGACGTAATCTCCTACCTGATAACCAGCCAACTTGCTATCTACAACTTGCCCGACACCACCACTGCGCATCACATCACCTATTGGGATGGGTGGTACATAGGATTTAGCATCATTCATCCATCCGCGCATAGCAGGATCCAAGGATACATAATGCACTTTCACAACCATATGTCCATCTTCGGCAGGTGGTATATCAGATGTCTCTATTCGCCAAGTATCTGATTGGGGCATCCCTACAGGGCGCTTATCTAAGAGTAATCTTTTATTCATCTGGCGTTAATTAAGTTTTGAAAAAATCCGGTCAGCTATACTCTGACTATCATCTCTTATGGTGCCCAAAATACCACCGAGCTTATAGTTATCATATCCTACAAAATATGAACCCTCTAGATCTCCGGTTCCATAAGGGCTCTTGGGTAATCCATGTTCATTAAGATGTGAGCTAACAGCAGGCATAAACTCCTCGACTTTAGCTCTATATCCTGTTGCTAATAAAATAGTGTCTAGCTGTCTTCTTTGTTCATCTATTGTTATCACACCACTATCTGTAAATCGCGATATGTCCTTAAGTACTTTGATCTTCCCTTTCTTGATAGCATCTATAGTTCCTAAGTCAATTACTGGTGTTTTTCCTGTCTCTCTCAGCTGCACTGTCGGGTGGACTTTCGAAATGTCCAATCCATACTTAGATACATCGCCAAAGTAGATTTTTCTAATCTGAGATCCCAGCCAATCACCTAATCCAAAAGGTATTTTTGCAAGGGTTCTTGCCGTCTCCTGTACCGGTTTTCCATTGAGATCTCGAGGTACAAGGGAGATGGGACTTCTAACACTTAGAAAAACATTTTTGTTGGCATTAGCTAGGTCCAGGGCAATCTCAGATCCAGTATTGCCCATACCTATGATCAAGACGTTTTCGCCATATACAGATGATGGATTTTTATAAGATTTGCTGTGCAGTATTTTTCCTTGATAGGATTCTTGTCCAGGCCATGATGGCTTATGAGGAACTCTATTGACTCCCGTCGCAATTACGAGATGCTGAGCGCTATAGTTCTTCTTATCAGTAGATATCTGCCAAGTCTCGTGATTTCTGGAGATCATTTTGACTTTCGTTGATAGCTCGGGATTAATTTGCATTTTTTCAGCATATGCCTCCAGATAAGAAACAACCTGCTCGCGAGAGGCATATGTAGGATATTGCTTGGGAAACTCCATATGTGGTAGGTGACTCAATCTCTTTACTGTATGAAGGTGAAGTCGGTCATAATGATTTCTCCAGCTTTGTCCGAGATGTGGCGCTTCATCTAGTACTACAAAATCATGGCACCCAAGATGTGAAAGACACCCAGCCGTAGCTAACCCTGCAGGTCCAGCTCCTATAATTACAATCTTTGTGTCCTTCATATCCATCCGCACAATATAGAATCTTGTATCAACAGTTCTCCAAGGATTATTGGCTTGACTTCAGGAGGCGTTTACTTACATCTTTAAGGTCTAGAACTTTAATTAGATGTAATAATTAAAAATTTGGTGTAGACTATTCTGCAGACTAGTAGATCGGCCTGTCAAATGACTTAGCGTTAAGACTACGTAATGATCGTAAGGAAAAGAAATGTCTGATTACAACTTATAGGTGACTCCAGCCTCTAAACTTAGTGTGCTTATCCTATCTACAAGAGGATTCAGCTCGCCCGTTAAGGCATGCCTGTAAGTAGGTTGTATATACCACTTTATATCATCAGAGACATTCGCCTGAACACCCAGACCGATGGTGCCTGTCAGATATATGTTATCAGCTAAGCTTCCACCTTGCACGATAGCTCGTGGTAGATTCTGAAGATCAATGATATCTACATTAGGAGCCTTTGATAGTGCCCCAGTTTCAGTAGGGGTTCTTTCGATGAGGTACTGATTATGCAGTATGAAGTTAGATGAGATTCCACCGAGCACATATAGTGAAGCCTTATTCTGAGGTGGTGCCATGTATAATTTTGCATGTAGAGGCACTTCTATCTGTCTGATAAACATACCTCGAAGTTGGTTACGCAAAAAGCTAACATTGCTCGCCTTAGAAAAAGAAGTAAGCCTACCTGGTACAAATGCTTTCTTTGAAAAAACTAGGCCCGAACCAAACTCCATAGCTCCCTTGCGATATCCGACTAGCGCGCCAAAGCTCTGACCTGCTAAACCCGACTCTATCTGATGACTTAGAAAATCAAGATCTAATTGATTGTTGATAAAATTTACATCATAAGATATAGGTATAGAAAAAGACCATCCATTGGAGGTATTCTCTTTTTTAGATTCTTCTACAGGAAGGGCCGTTAGAGTGGGCAAGTCTTTAGATACAGATAGTCCATTTATATCTAAGTTGGGCAGAAGAGCAAAAGAATGCTCAGCATCTATGATCAGCTGTTCCAACTCATAAAGTATATCTCCCTGTCTATGCAGAACAACTGACAGTTCTTTGGTTGGCAAAAACTCTACTCTCTTAGAAGCATAATCTTCTGCTAACCATACTCTGACTGACTCGATACCTCTAGGTGTAGTTTCATCTTCAGATGCGCTGAAAACAACAGAAGATGATTCTGGCTGTATTAGAGAGGCTTGTGCAGTACTTATATCAACACTCTCCTTCTGCACTTCGGAGATATAACTAGTATTAATATCAACTTTGGATCTAAACTGAGTGTAATTCAGGAAAGTCATCACCAGAAGTAAGAAAATAGCAGCTTCTAACATCTTGACGATGTAAACTCTTCTCCTTCTCTCTTCGAGTCTATCTAGCTCTTCATTGAATACTTGCCAATGTTCTTCTGAGGGATGTATCGTATGACGGTCAAGCTTATACTTTACTTGATCATCAAATTCATTATCATCTTGAGTAGTAAGGCCTTCCTCCTCTATACGCTGACTCAATTTGTCCCATGAGGACTTATCGTATTCTTCGGTAGCCTCTTGTAGTCGTCGTCTTATTTCCTCGTCTATCCTATCTTCTTGCATACTCTATGCTCTTCGCTAACAACAATGCTTTTAGTTTAGCTCTTGCCTTTACCAGATTAGATCGAGAAGTACTCTCTGAGATACCCAGTTTCTCGGCTATCTCTTTGTGAGAATATCCTTCCATGATGTACAGATTAAAAATAGATCTGTACGAAGGTGTCAACTGCTGAAGACAGTTAACAATCTCTTCTACCGCAAGTAAATTAATTGCATTAGGATCTTTAGAACTTATATCGTATGCCGTATCTAAGTCCTCTGTGCGTCGCCTTACTGCCTTACGGTAGTAGTCGATCGCAGTGTTGATCATAATCCTCTTAATCCATGCATTGAGGGAGGTGCCAGCTTCATACTTATGTATGTGCTTAAACACCTTGATAAATCCTTCATGCATAATATCTAAAGCATCCTCTTTGTTGGTAGCGTAGCGATGACATAGTGGCATCATACTAGAGTAAAACTCCTTGTAGAGAAGCTCTTGCGCCCACCTCTCTCTACGTGCACATGCACCGAGGTAGTCTAACTCTTTGTCCGCCTTATATACAAAGCTCATACTTTAAATGTAACAATTACTTATTGGTATGGCAAATAACTAATCATATAATTAACGCCTTTGTCAGATCATCTGCTGCTCATAATCTCTTGATTTTTAGTTGGTTCACACTTTCGTAAATACTTACTGATAGACAACTCATCACACCACTACAGCGTTACACATCCTATGTCTGATAGTATAAATAAGATTCTAGGTGTAGATCCAGGAACTAATATTACAGGCTATAGCATCATTTCTGTTCATGGCAAGTCTTGTAAGGTCATCACTGCAGGCATCTTTGACTTAAGGTCACATAAAGACCATCAGACGAAACTCAAGGAGATATTTCTCCAAGTACAAGAAGTGATAGAGACGTACTTGCCAGACCATCTAGCTATAGAGGCACCATTCTATGGAAAGAATGTCCAGTCCATGCTAAAGCTTGGCAGAGCACAAGGGGTTGCCATGGCAGCTGCTATGACCATGGGTCTTGATATATATGAGTACGCCCCCAAGCGCATCAAACAAGCGATCACAGGCAGAGGTACTGCTAGCAAAGAACAAGTATCTGCCATGCTTCAAAGCAGACTTGGGTATAAGATAGAGGACAAATATTTAGACGCCTCGGATGCATTAGCCGCAGCTGTTTGTCATTGGCAGCAGCTGAGCTCTCCTCTGGGTGGGGCCGGAAAAAAGCACAAGGACTGGAAAAGCTATGTGAATGCTCACCAGGATAAACTGGCTTAAGCTATAGTTTTCAAGATTTTGATACATGTGTAATCCCGTTGGTTGCGCTGCACTCACACAGGTGCCAGAGCACATGTGGTCGATTATTGGTTCGACTTACTTCACTTATTTACGAAAGTGGGAAGATATCATTGATGCGATCTCAGACATGCGCGCACTCTCCAACTTTAATTTCGGCTGAGTGAAATCTATGTCCTTCATCTGATTGATAGGCGCTAGATGAATATGGGCATGCGGCACTTCCAATCCTATGACAGCTACTCCTACTCGATTACATACGATACAAGACTCGATCGCACTTGCTACATCCTTAGCGAACATGAAGAGATCTCTATATGTCTCTTCATCCAAATCCCAAATGCGATCCACCTCTTCTTTGGGTATGACCAAAGTATGTCCTTCAACCAAAGGATTGATATCTAAAAAAGCATAAAATCGATCATCCTCGGCGACCTTATAAGAAGGAATTTCGCCAGCAACGATCATAGAAAATATGCTTGGCATCAGATAGATATATCTAGGATCTCAAATGATATTTCGCCTGCTGGTGTAGTTATGTTTGCAATGTCACCGATCTTCCTTCCTATCAGCCCCTGACCGATAGGCGAATCAACAGATATCTTTTTTTCCTTGACATTAGCTTCTGATTCAGAAACTATCTGATAGGTCATCTCTCGATTCACCTTGAGATTCTTGATCTTTACTTTAGTAAGAATCGATACTTGAGAAGTATCCACCTGTGTAGCATCGATTACTTTAGCAGAACCAAGTGCTTTCTCGAGTTCATTGATTTTCATCTCAAGCATGCCTTGTGCATCTTTCGCAGCATCATACTCTGCATTCTCCGATAAATCACCTTTTTCTCTTGCTTCAGCTATTGCTTTGGCTGCTTCTTGCCTTCCTACCGTCTTCATCTCGTCTAACTCCGCTCTCAGCCTGTCATAACCTTCCTGAGTAACATATGATGTTTTCATATCTTCTAATTTGAATATGGACAACAAAGGACGTCCATCATTAGTGCCATGGACGCCCTCTTAAAATACAAAATTACTGTATTCTCAACTATTTAATGCGTCTCATAATATTTCGTGATTTTTCTTAAAAGGACCTCAGCTATCAATTGTAGTGACCGATGAGTCCATCCCGCCACATGCGGAGTAGCTACCACATCATCGCGTCGAAGAAGAGTACTATATATATGTTCTTCTTCGGGAGACCATGTATGTGGTTGCTCATTTTCTAATACATCTAGGCATGCCCCAGAAAGATGTTGAGATTCTAGTGCATCAAGGAGTGCGCTACTCTTTAATATCCATCCTCGCGAAGTATTGATAATGATAGAACCTCTTTTCATGGATTGCAAAAATTTCTCATCCACCATATATCTTGTTTCATCGGTAAGGGGTAAGTGTATACTCACTACATCACTTTCATTAAGAAGGGTGGAAAGTGAGACTGGGCTTACTTTATCATCACGGACCTCTTTGTACTTGTCATAAACAAGTATGTGCACATTCAAACCGCTTAATTTTTGTGCAAAAGCTAGACCCGTATGACCATAACCTATGATGCCTATTTTTTTATTATTCAGTTCTGTCCCGCGATGAGCTTCTCGTATCCATTTGCCTTGTCTTAATAAGTCATAGGCGGGATACATCTTTTGAAGGAGCATAATCAGCATACCAAGAGCATGTTCTCCTACAGCATGAGCATTGCCTTCAGGAGAACTGATGATCTTAATACCGACTTTTTTGGCATAAGGAAGATCTATGATGTCTAATCCAGAACCTAGTCTACCTATAAACTCCAAGTGAGTTACTCGGTCTAGAAATGCGCGATCACAGATGACCTTACTATTGATGATAAGCGCTTGGTAATCACCAGCCTTATCCTTCACATCTTGATAGCTCATCTTGGGTGAGTAATCTACCTCAAATCCCATCTCTGTCAAGCCTGCGCAAAGGCAGTCATGTACCTTGTCACTTATCAAAATCTTCTTAGACATAAGGGTAAAATTGAAAGACGAAGTTATGTCCTTATTGCCCATCAAGTAACTTTGGTATGGAGTGTTATATTTGCAGAACTTTTAATACGACCAATGCCGCGAGATACTTCTATCAAGTCAGTCCTGATCATCGGGAGTGGCCCCATCATCATAGGACAAGCATGCGAATTTGACTACTCTGGCTCCCAAGCTTCTCGATCACTACGAGAAGAAGGAATCGAAGTCAGTCTCATCAATTCTAATCCTGCCACCATCATGACGGATGAGGTGACTGCTGATCACATATATCTTCTTCCTCTAACCGTAGAAAGCCTAAGGCATATCCTCCAAGAAAGACAGATAGATGCTGTGCTTGCTACGATGGGAGGACAGACTGCTCTTAACCTAGCCATTGAGGCTGGCAAACATGGACTTTGGGAAGAATTTGATTGTAGGCTTATAGGAGTGGACCTCGAAGCCATCGAACTTGCCGAAAATCGTGAAGCTTTCAGAGAGCATGTAAAGAAAATCGGACAAAATGTAGCGCCATCATATATAGCTAACTCCTTCCTAGAAGGTAAAGATGCTGCCCAGAAGATTGGCTTTCCATTAGTGATCAGACCCTCTTATACTTTAGGGGGCTATGGAGGCGGATTCTGTATGAATGCAGAAGATTTTGACGAGTCCCTCAAGCGAGGACTAGAAGCTTCTCCTACTCACGAAGTTCTTGTCGAGCAGGCCGTGTTAGGGTGGAAAGAATACGAACTAGAGTTACTCCGTGATAGCAATGATAATGTAGTGATCATCTGTACTGTTGAAAATCTTGACCCAATGGGTATCCATACAGGTGATAGTATAACAGTCGCCCCAGCGATGACTCTATCTGATACTGCATATCAAAAAATGAGAAATGATGCCATCGACCTCATGCGGTCAATGGGTAACTTTGCTGGAGGATGCAATATTCAGTTCTCTATCAATCCAGAAACAGAAGAATTGATTTGTATCGAGATCAACCCTAGGGTATCTCGATCTTCTGCATTGGCAAGTAAGGCTACAGGATACCCTATCGCCAAAATCGCTGCCAAGCTCGCTATAGGATACCATCTTGATGAATTGAAAAATCAGATCACTAAGACAACATCAGCCTACTTTGAGCCTACTTTAGATTATGTCATCGTCAAGATGCCTAGATGGAACTTTGACAAGTTTCAAGGTAGTGACAACACATTAGGACTTCAGATGAAGTCCGTAGGCGAAGTAATGGCCATCGGTCGAAACTTCACAGAAGCCCTCCAAAAAGCATGTCAGTCTCTTGAGAATAATAGACACGGTCTCGGGGCTGATAAGAAAGAATGGATCCGTACCGATGATATCTTGACAAGATTAGAAAGGGTCAGTGATGATCGCCTCTTCCGACTCAAAGATGCACTTCGACTGGGTGTGCCTAGCAAGACGATCCACAAGCTTACAAAGATCGACCCTTGGTATATCAAGCAGATTAAGATGCTTGTTGATCTCGAAAAAGGTCTTTCGAAATATAATGTCGCAGAGGATCTACCAGAAGACTTCCTGCGCACGCTTAAGGTAAATGGATATTCTGATGCTCAGATAGCGTGGCTCATGCGGATAAGTCCAAAGTTTGTTACAAAACGTAGACTTGAGTTGGGTATCAGGAGAACGTATAAGATGGTAGATACCTGTGCTGCAGAATTTGAAGCACAGACTCCTTACTTCTACTCCACATTTGAAAGTGAGAATGAGAGTGTACCGAGTGATAATCCTAAAAAAATTATTGTCTTAGGATCTGGACCTAATCGAATAGGCCAAGGTATAGAGTTTGACTACTGCTGCGTACATGGTCTTCTAGCTTTGAAAGAAGAAGGCTACGAAGCCATCATGGTCAACTGTAATCCGGAGACCGTATCTACCGATTTCGACATGGCAGATAAGTTGTACTTCGAGCCTGTATACTGGGAGCATCTAGAAGAGATTATCCATCTGGAAAAGCCCGAAGGCATCATCGTACAGCTTGGCGGACAGACTGCATTAAAGCTTGCAGAAACATTTGAAAAAGAAGGTATCAAGATTATAGGTACGCAGTATAAGGACATGGACCTCGCAGAAGATCGAGGTGCTTTCTCCGATCTATTGAAAGAATTAGATATACCCTATCCAAAATACGGCGTCGCTGATACAGCGGACGATGCCATCCGCATCGCTAATGAAGTGACTTATCCTGTCTTAGTAAGACCATCGTACGTGCTTGGAGGACAACGGATGAAGATCGTCATCAATGATGAGGAACTAGAAAGACAGGTCCTCAGCATCTATAAGCACATGCCTGATAACAAGGTGCTGATCGATCAGTTTCTAGAGCGTGCTAAAGAAGCAGAGATAGATGCTATCTGTGATGGTGAAGATGTACACATCATGGGCATCATGGAGCACGTCGAACCCGCAGGTATCCACTCAGGTGATAGCTCTGCGATGCTACCTCCATACAGTCTATCGGATGAGGTTATCCAGACTATGATAGCGTATACCAAGAAACTAGCTTTTGCACTTAACATAAAAGGATTGATCAACATACAGTTTGCCATCCGCACTGAGAAAGAAGGAGTTGAGGAAAAGGTCTTTGTTATAGAAGCTAATCCACGAGCATCTCGAACCACTCCGTTTATCGCCAAAGCATACAAAGTACCTTATCTCAATATTGCAACCAAAGTGATGATAGGAACCCACAAGTTGAAAGACTTTGATATCACTAAAAGCCTAGATGGCTACGCAATCAAGGTGCCTGTCTTCTCTTTTAACAAGTTTCCTAATGTCGACAAGAAGCTTGGACCAGAGATGAAGTCCACAGGAGAAGCAATCAGGTTTATAACAGATACTACAGATCCATTCTTTAGGGAGTTAGATCGTAATCGCTCGCGGTATCTATATAATTAAGCTAGGCTTCCGAAAGGACTTCAAATCCTTTATAGCTTCCTGTGATCGCGAAGCCAAAGACCCGAGAGCTTTCGTAGTATCTTTCATGCTATTTACTATTTACAGTAAAGTGTAAAGTGTAAACAGTTCAAAAGCTATGATAAAGTTCTTAAGCAATCCAAGAAATAGGCAATGCTTTATCTAAAGATCTAATCTTGCGATCTGCAAAAACCAAGTAATATCCTCCACCACCAGCTCCACAGATTTTGATATAGTAATCATCAGTCTCCAGGCCTAGCTTCCACAGCTCTTTCACCTCTGGAGTAATCAGAAAGTCCATCAACTCTAACTGCAACTTACTGATCCTTTTTACATCGTTCAGCGACAGCGAGATGTGCGGATCGAACAAGTTAAAAGATGCCTGAGAGTTCCGTTCTATGAGTGGGAAGAACTGTTCATTATTAGCTTCGTAGGCATCTAAAAATAATTGGATTTTCTCTCGACCAGTTCTCCGCAGGCCACTATCTAGGAGTCCTACGGATACATTAAGATGGATTCTTCGCTCACCCACTTCGTACCTATCTCGCGTTCTATATATCGGCCGATCCACATAAGAGATCAATGGGTCAAACCCACTACTCTGTCCATGAAAAAATGATTCCATTCTTCCCATGCGCTCTTGATGAAGAACATAGTTATCATGATTAGTATCGCTTCCGCAAATATCATAGATGGCTGCTGTTAAAGCACCAGAGCTCCCTAGACCATAGCCTATGGGTATATTACCCTGTATCGAAAAATCCTCGAGATGTGATTTCAATTTCTCTGGATGAATGATATCTCTACAGTCCTCTAAGAGATATGAAGCATACTCAGAAAGCCACTTTGGATGACTGCCTCTCTTTGGTTCCCAAGACATGGAGTACATAGGCAGTGGGATAGCTATTGAACTTGATCCGACAAGTACAGTATGCTCACCAAAAAGTAGAAGCTTCGCAGGATATGATCTCACCGAAGCAAGGTACTGAACTCTACCTTTCCTACCATCCTGGGATGAAATTCAATCCGAAGACTACTCTTCCATTTTCTTGAAACGGATAAGCCAAGTATGGTTCTAATATCAGTGCTCCAAACAAATTAACCCTTGCAGATACTCCCGCGCTCATCGCTAACTCTGGGCGAAAGGTAGAACTAGCATCAAAGTCTGAGAAGTCATTAAAAGCCACACCTGCATCAAAGAACAAAGACAAATCGGTAAACAACACATTAGACCCTATCAACGCTAATTGCTTTGGCCCAGTAAATGGTGTCCGTATTTCAAAAGATGTTAGAGCAAGTTTGGATCCTAACAATTCATTAGCTGTAAGCCCTTCGCCGATGTTATTCTCATTACTTCCAAAAGCAAAGTTGTATCCCCTGACAAAACCCTGTTGGCCCACAAATAATGGAAACACTGAGCTTACATCGTGATCAAATCTAAGGTATCCTAACCCACGTGCCGCAAAGGTAAATCGCCCGGCACGATGATACTTTCTGAAGTCACCAAGTACAGCAGTGAAGTCATCAACTCCATAGCTTCTTTCTACTGACAATCGATATCTATATCCATCTACAGGAGATGTTAATCCGAAGTATGAATTATCGCCGACCAAAGCGATGTTAGCTGATCCTATCAATCCATTGCGCAGGGTGAAAAAATTGTTGAGAGCAAGTTCATCACCTACTTCTTGGCTTTGTCTATCACTTCCAAGTATGAACCCTCTTTGAAATTCACCTGGAGCCGTCTCAATAGCTTCGAAAAAAGTACTTAGTTGATCTTGTCTAAATGATCTCAATCCAACATCTACCCCACCCTCAAGCCGCAAAGTGGTACTGAATGGATAGTGCACAAATCCTGATAGTCGATCTTCAAAAATTCGATTGATATTGACACGGTCGACGATGACTTGTTGCCCCTGTATCGTCTCCAAAGAAGGAAATCCAAAGGTTGGAAATCGAATAGGTACATGGCTGACACCGCCTCCCCACGCTAATCTATTAGCGCGATTGAGGTAACTTACTTGACCTCCAAGGTCAAAGATTTCTCCACTTACCTGAGCACGTGCAAAGAGCTGCTGATTACCTACTATATCACTGAAGAGAAAGTCTACCCCACCTTGAAGACCGGTGAATGTGCCAAAGTTATTATTAGACACTCCTACTCCAGTACCGCCACCAACATAGTCGAGTTTAAAATTAGATCTATACTTTCCAGGCTTAATATCACCGCTTGCCAATTCTTCGTGGTTATCGATATCCCTTAGAGCAGCATTAACGATATCTGGCTTGTCGAGACCAGCAACTGGCAATGTAGCAGGCCCAAAGTCGACGGTTTGCACATCGTCAACTTTCTCATTCAGCAGATTTTCAGTTGTTCCACTCTTTATGATATACTCATCACCAGAATAATGTGTGAATATCACACGGTCCCTTTTTCTTGCCGCCGTTAAAACTGGAGAGTATCTAGCTATACCGCTAAGACCAGTCAAGAAGTCTGTCATACGGTATGTCTCCCCCGTTGCCATGATGTATCGGTACATATTGCGATATCCATCTCCATCTGACATAAAGTAGATGTTGTCTTCATGGTCGTATGTAGGATTAATGTTATCAGCACCATGCCATATATCAAGCACTTCTTGCTCTCCACTTGATAAGTCCATGACGGCGATATCATATGTATACCTGCCTAAGGTCCTACCCTCTGTGAAGCTCTTCTTGTCCGTACTAAATACTAGCTTCGTTCCATCACTATTATAGTTTGCCTGTATCTCAGAATATTTGTCATCGGTAAGCTGTCGTACTCTATGAGATTTCACATTGACCGCATATAGGTCTGTTTGTCCTTCCACACTTCCAGTAACTATGATTTCTTTTCCATCAGGTGACCAAGTAGGGTTAGTAAAAGCTCGCACTTTCCCAAGGTCAAAGGTTTGAGTAGTTTTCCCATTGTTTATGTCCTTTATGACCATAACATTGGCACCTTTTTGAAAACCCACGAAAGCAAACTCCTTACTGTTGGGAGACCACGTGCCTGCTGATTCTATGTAATTAAAGTTATCTAGATCACTGTCTTTGACAAGACTCGAAAGCTTTCTGATAATCTCGCCTGTTCTTGCATCTGCCATGAAGAGATCTGTGGAAAACAGATCCTTCTCTGAAAGAAAAACTACATATCTGCCATTGGGACTCAGTGACGGAGAGACATTTAGTCTTCCACTATTAGCTTTTGATAAAAGTGTCTTTCCTATGCGTGACTCTCTCTTATCCCTGAGGTACTTTTCAAAATGAGTCTCTAAACCACCCTTCCATAGTGTACTCAGATTTTCTATATCTGTACCAAAAGCATTTAACGCACCTCTAGGTACCCCGTATTTGGCTGTTTCTTTTAAGAAGGGTTGTAAAGTCTGATCACCATAGAGTCCTGCTAAAAAAGACCAAGCCGCTTGACCATATCTATAAGGGAAATATCGGGGATTGGCCATTTCCGAAAGGGTAGGTACATTGTCATGAAGAAGGGCATTGCGCATCCACATCGCAGTAAAGGCATCGATCCTGCCGATCGACATATATTCGGCCATACCTTCTATGATCCAGAGTGGTACATTACTCAGGTTTCTTATCGAAGTCGAGTCACCACCTATGATGATATCAAACTGAAAGGCATGTACTAACTCATGGCCTAGTACTTGATGGGTTTGTTGGTTAGAAAAACTGACGGGCATGATAACTCGGTTCTTCAGCCCTTCGGTGACACCACCAGTCCCTACGCCCACACTCCCAGAGATAGCGTTAGTCTGCTGAAACTCTGCGTGGTTATTATAAAAGATAAGCGGATTAGCTACCTCTATCTCGTGGTTAAGTGCTTTACTGTGAAGATCATACCAAAGCTCCACATCGTTGCTCAGATCTCGGACTACTTCCTTGTTCTTGAGATAATGATAAATATCGAAGTGAGGTGTCTCGCTAACTTTAAAGTTGAAGCTGCGATATCTAGGTTTATTTCTTCCAAAATATTGGCCTGATACATCTTGAACAAAAAGGATCAGGACAAAGAAGGATGCTATATACTTCATGTCTCAGTATTTTGTGATGTCCTCTTATAACTACTCGGTATGACCAGTTGGTATGGCGTCTTACTTTGCGGTCGTTAAAGTATCTTTAAAGCTGATGATAGCAACGGCATATGACAGTTCGTGCACATCTTTTTGATCCGTCAGAAAGACATAAAGTGTCAAGATGACATGAAAGAAAGTGACTTTAAACCTGATGGATATTAGAATTGATAGAAATTACAGCTTTGGTAAGACTATTGATCTACTCCAAAACCAATAACGAGGAACACTAATATATGACTTACGATAACTTCACTATTAAAGCTCAAGAACTCATCCTTAGAGCGCAGCAGATTTCTGGAGGTCTGGATCAGCAATCTGTAGATACTGTGCATATCCTTAGAGCCTTATTTGAAATAGATGACCAGCTTGCAGATTTCATATTCAACAAGTTGGATATCAATGTCATCTCTTTAAAAAGAGAAATCAATAAGGCCATAGAGTCTTTTCCAAAAGTAGAAGGCTCGGATAAAAAGTATCTGACCAATGATGCTAACAAGGCTCTGGCGAAGGCTAAAAAGCTGATGAAAGCATATGGAGATGAATATATCTCTGTTGAACTTATCCTACTAGGCATCCTAGGTGGTAATGACAAGGCTTCTAAAATCTTAAAAGATAACGGAGCAACTGAGGATGGATTGAAGGCCGCCATAGCCGAACTTCGTAAAGGAACTAAAGTCACAGATCAATCGAGTGATAGTGCATATAACTCTCTTAAGAAATATGCGATCAACCTTAATGAAAGAGCAGAATCTGGCAAACTAGATCCCATCGTAGGTAGAGATGAAGAGATCAGAAGAATCATGCATATTCTTTCTCGCAGGAAGAAGAATAACCCCATTCTTATCGGAGACGCTGGGGTGGGAAAGACGGCTATCATCGAAGGGATAGCCTGGAGAATAGTCAAGCAGGATGTGCCAGAGAATCTACTCTCTAAGCAAATCTACTCTCTGGATATGGCTGCCCTGATCGCGGGCGCTAAGTTCAAAGGTGAGTTTGAAGAACGATTAAAAGCAGTTATCAAAGAAGTACATAGCTCTGATGGTGAAGTAATTTTATTCATAGATGAGATCCATACACTCATAGGTGCAGGTGGCGGAAATGGAGCGATGGATGCAGCTAACATTTTGAAACCCGCTTTGGCTCGTGGTGAGCTGCGTACGATAGGAGCGACTACTTATGATGAGTACCAGAAGTACTTTGAAAAAGACAAGGCTCTTGTTAGAAGGTTTCAGACAGTATTCATCGATGAACCTTCTGTAGAGGATACTATATCTATCCTCCGAGGAATACAGGACAAGTATGAGGTATATCACAAGATCGATATCCTAGATGAAGCATTGATCGCAGCGGCCGAGCTATCTCACAGGTATATCTCCGAGAGAAAGTTGCCAGATAAAGCTATAGATCTTATAGATGAGGCTGCTGCCAAGCTAAGGTTAGAGCTCGACTCTGTACCTGAAGAAATCGATGAACTCAACCGAAAAGTACGTCAGCTAGAGATCGAGAGAGAAGCCATCAAACGGGAAAAAAACGAAAAGAAGTTAAAGCGTATCTCTGGCCAGATAGCAAATGCTAAGGAAACACTAGAGTCAAGAACAGCGGCTTGGAAAAGTGAGAAAGACATCGTCGATAATATGCAGGCGATAAAAAAACAGATCGAGGAGTTAGAACATCAGGCAGAGAGGGCGGAACGAGAAAGCGACTTCGAGCTCGTAGCAAAAATCAGATATGGCGACCTGAAGGAAAAAGAGGCCATGCTAAGAGTAGCCGAAGAAAAGCTGCATAACCTCCCAGAGAATAGTCGCTTCACTAATGAGGAGGTCACTTCTAATGACATCGCCGATGTAGTGGCCAAGTGGACAGGTATACCTGTGTCCAAGATGATGCAGAGTGAAAAAGAAAAATTACTACTGCTCGAGGACGAAATAGCTAAGATGTTGATAGGTCAAAAGGAAGCAGTAGTAGCTGTATCGGATGCCGTTAGGAGAAGTCGTGCAGGCTTGCAGGATGAAGGTAGACCTATAGGTTCCTTCATATTCCTCGGACCAACTGGTGTGGGTAAGACTGAGCTCGCAAAATCTTTAGCGAAAGTTCTCTTTGACGATAAAAATGCGATTACTAGGATCGACATGAGTGAGTTTCAAGAGAAGCACGCTGTCTCAAGATTAGTAGGCGCACCCCCTGGATACGTAGGCTACGATGAAGGAGGTCAACTTACAGAGGCCGTAAGAAGAAAACCATACTCTATAGTCCTCCTCGATGAAATCGAGAAAGCACATCCAGATGTATTCAACATATTGTTGCAAGTACTCGATGATGGCAGACTTACGGACAATAAAGGTAGAGTGGCCAACTTCAAGAATACGATCATCATCATGACGTCCAACATGGGAGCTGAGACAATTCTTGAAAACTTCGAGGATCTCCAGAATGTAGATGAAAAGCATAGAGTTGACATCATAGAAACTACGAAGGTGGAAGTCTTTGAAGTACTCAAAGAATCGCTTCGTCCAGAGTTTCTGAATAGGATCGATGAAAAAATCATGTTCCTTCCCCTGACTAAAGACGAGATCAAGCAGATCGCTGGTCTTATGCTCGGTGGTGTTAGAGCTAATCTCGCTCAACGAAGCATGAAGATCGAGCTAAGTGAGAAGGCTATGAATCTCCTAGCAGATCTAGGCTACGATCCACAGTTTGGAGCTCGACCTCTCAAAAGAGTCATACAAAAAGAGATTATCAATGATCTTTCAAAGCAGATTCTCGCAGGTACTGTAGCAGATGGCGATTTGATAAAAGTAGGTACAGATGCGAAGGGATTCACCTTTGATGTAGAGGAAGGTGTAGTAACGGAAGAAGAAGAATGATTATCTTAATATTTTATATAAATTGCAACCTATCCTTGGTTGAACTTCATAATAATGTGGCTTAGCGTGAAAGTATTTCTTTTGTATTGGTTAACTGTCTCCATGTTTGCATTCACAGGATACAGTCAAGAAAAAATGAAAATCGAAGGCGCAATCGTACTCGGTGATTCTGAAGATACTACGCCTGAAGCAGGGACTCTAAGGTGGTCTGGTACAGACTTTGAAGGTTGGAATGGTCTCAGATGGGTTTCCCTAACTGGCTTTGCTAAAATCGGTAGTGTAACTGATATAGAAGGTAATATTTATAATACCTCTCAAATAGGAGATCAAGAGTGGATGGTTGAAAATCTTAAAGTATCTCGACTGAATAACAATTCTCCCATAGATCAAATTACAGACCCTACTGAATGGCAAAGTCTATTTACTCCTGCCTGGTGTTTGTATGATAATGATACTACAAATGAAAGCCCCTTTGGCCATATGTATAATTGGTTTGCAGTAAGTACTGGGCATCTATGTCCAGAAGGTTGGCACATACCAACCACACAAGAATGGACTATTCTCATTGACTTTTTAGGAGGTCAAGAATTGGCAGGAGGAAAAATGAAAGAACAAGGAACTGTTCACTGGAATTCTCCTAATATTGGTGCAACCAACCAAAGTGGATTTACAGGTCTCCCAAGTGGTTCTCGACAAAATGGTGTTTTCCTTGGATTGAGAATATTAGGTATCTGGTGGGCCAGCAATGAATTTAATAGTAGTATCGCCATTATGATTTTGCTGAATCAAATGAATGACGATACTCTAGAATTAAGCATTCCGAAAACCGATGGAAATGCTGTTCGATGCATTAAGGACTAATGTAAGCTTTGACAATCTTAGAATTATCGAGGCTCTTATTTTGTCAATGGTGCCGCCCAGCGATCATTGAAAACGACGAATTTATGCTTCACCTTTGATGTAGAGGAAGGCTTAGTAACTGAAGAAGAAGAAGAAGAATAGGCTTTTTTAGCTACTTTGATAGATACCCCAGTAATCAAAAAAGTAGCATGAAAAAACTTGGTTTTGTTTTTCTCGGACTGATCGCACTAATGGTCATAGGCTGTTTTCTACTAGACTATCAACTGAATAAAGGCAGCAAGAAAGCAGATAACACTATCTGGACTTCTTTTATAGGACGAGATACAACTGTTGGTATTCTACCAGATCAGTATGCTAATTACTTCACCTATACAGTTGCTAGAACAAGAAAGGATGTAGGGTTTAGGATCAAGGGAAAATTTCCCAAGTCCAGATACTTCAGTTTTAACGTCTATAGCCTAGGAGACAATACTACTCAGGGCTCTCTTATAGACTATCAGATTAAATCAGACTCGGGCCTTCCTAATCCATTTGTCACTCACACAGATAGTACTGCGACTGATGACGATTATACCATCTACGTATTGCCTGATGATTTTAATCAGAGTCATTTTGAAAATGTCTTACCCTTCGATAATGATACTCGGCTTCTATCAATTGTCATCAGGTTATATGATTATGAGATAGACGACTATGGAGGACAAGAACTACCTACTGTTGAAGCGTTCTCCGTAAAAGATGGAAAAGATAATGCAGTATTAGCGCCCAAAAGGCTACCAACCCCCCTCAATCTTAGAAGTATCGTACAGAGAAGGAGTCTTCCAAAAATGGTCGAGCGACTGAGTGTACTCTATGAAACTGAAGAAATAGAACTCCTAGACAGATCTACTTCTGACGGAGATTTTTTACCCATTCCTTTTCATGCGATCGATACCCGAGGATTCATAGAAAATAATGACAACCGTTATCTCTTAGCGGGTATCACTAAACAAGATGCTGAAGTCTACCTTTTCAAATTTAAACCTCCGACTCATACTTCCGGGCCTGAAAACATCAATGAAACTGAGGTGAGGTATTGGTCTTTTAATCTTGGTAATGCTGCGTCTTACAACTTCAATGCTCTGAAAGATGAAGACGCCATCATAGCAGATGATGGTTATGTATATATCATCCTTGCAGATGAGGGAGATCAGACTATCAAGGACATAGCTCGCGAAAGAAAATTTAATTTTTTAGCATGGAATATGCCTTGGAAAGAAGCTCTCATCTTATTCAGGCATATGCTAGCAGATCCGAATTTCGAAGCTCAGATCGATGATGTTCCTCCGATCAAGAGTGGATCCGATGATTTCAGTACTCTTCAGGCACATCGCTATATGGGAGATTATGCTCCAACTGGCGAAAGGATGCTTAGGACACAGTTTATAATTGTCTATTCTAGCGATGAGTTTTGGGAAGACCAGTAAATAGCAAGTCAGGAAAGATCCAATAAAAAAGGGTCAACTCGTTGAGTCAACCCTTTATATTCATCAATAACTTTTCTAAGCTTTATCCTTCAAGCTTGAAGGTCGCTGGCAGTGTATAGTATACACTTACAGGCTTTCCTCTTTGCTTTCCAGGTGTCCATCCTTGAGGTAGACTATTCATTTGCTGAATTACCTTAAGAGCTGCCTCTCCACATCCGGCTCCGATATCCCTTACGATCTCGGCAGCTTCTACCTTTCCTGCCTTGCTAACAACGAAGCGTATGAATACTCTTCCTTGCACACCATTTTCTCTGGCTATAGCTGGATACTTGATATTTCCTTGGATGTACTTGATAAGCTTCTCATCTGAGCAAGCTTTATCAGTACAGCCTCCAAAGAGCGGCATCTGCTCGACCACCTTAAAGATCTCATCCACTTCCGGCTCTGGCGGTGGTGGTGGTGGAGGAGGTGGTGGAGGTGGTGCTTCATCCTCTACCACTGGTATAGGCTCCTCAAATACTGTTTCTTCTTCCACAGTTTGATCTTCAAACTCTGGTTGTTCTTCCTCTTCGATTTCTTCTTCAGGTACCTCTTCGATCACCGGTGGTGGAGGAGGAGGCGGTGGTGGCGGTGGCTCTGCCG
>CAYYBR010000001.1:0-74280 GCA_964470035.1 uncultured Saprospiraceae bacterium | reverse complement strand
GTCAGTAAGGTGTCATTATTATGACATGTAGCTCTTAAACTAGCTCATCGGTTCTCAGGAGTACACCTTTTGGATTTTTTTTGCAGCATGCGTAGCATGCTGATAGCCGCCTTTTTCATAGGTACTGTGTACCACACGCAAGCTCAAACTTGTTGCTCAGGTGGTGTACCCGTCAGTGCTAACCTTGGATTCCAATCCGAAGAAACCCAAGTCACGCAGATCGGCGTAAGCGCAGACTTTAACTTCTTAAGGACACTCAAGACTGGGACTGAGACGCTAGATGATGATCAGCGACTCAGGACAACTCAATCATACATCCTGCGAGCAGCTCATACTTGGCACCCAAGATGGACAGCGGAAGTCTTCCTGCCCGTGATCAGACAGACACGTAGGATCTCTTCTGCTTCTAATACTGGTATAGATCGAGAGTCGACCTTTGGCATCGGAGATCCAGTAGCACTACTGATATATAAGATAACGGACAGGGAGGTCACATGGAGAGTAGGCCTAGGACCACAGATACCTCTCGGCAGCACTACACAGACTAACCAGCGCGGATTATTTCTTGTAGAAGACCTACAGCCCGGCAGCGGAGCATGGGATGTGATAGCCATGTCATCACTAGAGATGTCATTAGCTCAAAGACCTTCCGCCCTCCTCTATGCTAATGCCATCCTCAGTCTTACTGGCAGCAATAACGATGCTCGCCAAGGACTTCAAACTTATGAGTTTGGTAATGACATCCAAGCCACCATAGGTTATAGCGACCAGTTCTTACTTGGCTCTGCGATACTGCAGCCTGGGTTATCATTCAGATATAGACATGCCGAATCCGATAGAGTGGATAGCGCTGATCTACCAGGCACAGGTGGGGATTTTGTCTTCGCGAGATTCTCTAATGCGATACCGATCGGCAAGAAAGGATCAAGTCTTAATCTTAATGTCGAACTTCCCATTTGGTCCCGTGTTAACGATACACAACTCTCACCTTCTGTTGTACTCAACATAGGTTGGTTTTATAGGATAGATCACAAAACTAAATCTGACATCATACAGATCGATAATACATTTTAATATGAGACATACTTACATAGCGATGATGACCGCCGCCCTGACCATGCTACTGCTTGGTGGATGCTCTAACCCGGAGGCGCCTACATCATCTAACATTAACCTACCTAGCCCCAATGATTGGCTCATACCTAGAGGATCTATCCTCGATGGTGGAGTTGGGCTCGATGGTATCCCATCTATAGATGATCCGAAGTTTACCAGAGCTTCAGATGTCAACTTTCTTAGCGACCAGGACATCGTCGCGGGTATCCGTGTAGGAGAAACTGTAAAGGCATATCCTCTAACCATCCTAGATTGGCACGAGATAGTGAATGACGAAGTAGGATCAGAAAGTATAGCTTATACCTACTGCCCGCTTACTGGTACAGGTATAGGTTGGGATCGTCAGATCAACGGCAGAACTACCGAGTTCGGAGTCTCAGGATTACTCTTTAACACTAATCTGATGCCATATGATCGCAACACCGGTAGTACATGGTCACAACAAAGACTAGATTGTGTGAATGGTGAACTGATCGGCACAAAGGCCGAGTTGCATTCATTCGTTGAGATGTCATGGGCTACTTGGAAACTAGCGTATCCAGATAGCGAAGTCCTCAATGAAAACACTGGATTCAATCGCAACTATCTGATATATCCATATGGTGATTATCGCACGAGTGCTCAGACCATATTTCCTATAGATAGAGATGATAATCGGCTCCATCCAAAGACCAGAGTCCTAGGCCTCGAAGTCAATGACGAATGGATGTCTATAGCCTTCCCACAAGGCCCGGGCAACCAGATGATGGCGTATACTCGAGGTGCAGATGACGTGATCGCAGTCGGTAACACCCTGAGAAACTTTATCGTTGCTTTTCGCCCAGAAATAGGCAGAACGTATGAAGCACTATCTGATGCTGATTTTCCAGCGATCTTTCAGGATGATACTGGCGTGAGATACGACATACTAGGCACGACGATGGATGGCAGTGGACCAGCGCTAGAGTTATACCCGCAGTTCATGGGGTATTGGTTCTCTTGGGGGACATTCTATCCTAATCTAGAGTTACTCGACTTCTAACACAGCTGGTAAGAAAAACTACTTCGGTATCTTCTTGTTAGTGTGCGTCTCGCGATAGTTCGCTAGCATCTCATGGTGTATATCCCGAGTACCAAAGTTACCTTGGTACTTGTCATGTACTAAGCGCTGTCTTTGTGCCTCATAGAGACTTACTGCACACGCTACTGAGATATTTAAGCTCTTTACAAATCCGTGTTGTGGGATGACGAAGTTAGCGTCGAGATGCTGCGTGAGGGCTGCAGAAAGCCCTGCATGTTCATTGCCAAAGGCAAGTGCACAAGATGCTGACAGATCGAGATCATAGAGATTTTGAGCCTGCTGATCGAGGTGGGTACCATAGATCGTGCTGTATTTAGAGCGTACCTCTTGTATGCAAACATCGACATCTTCAAAGTAGTGGATATCTATCCACTGTTTGGCACCAGAGGCACTCTTATGACCGACAGTAACTCCTCTTTCTTGTAGTCTAGGATCATTATAGATCACATAGATCTCATGGATGCCCACAGAGTCACAAGTCCGTAGGACTGCACCTATATTATGAGGATCGTGGACGTCCTCTAAGATAATTGTGAGATCTAGCTGTCTAGCACCGATGACTTTTTTAAATCTCTCTAATCGTTCTTCTGTGATGTCGATCACAGTCTATCAGAGAGTTCAAAGTGATCACGGATATACTCGATGATGTATAGGTGATCATTAGCCATGTAGTTAGGTCTTTCTTGACCTTCTTCTTTATAATATGGTGAGATATGCACCTTCATCTGTAGGAGCTCTAATTGCTCACCTGCCATGAAGTAATGAAAGTTCTGACCATAGTTCGCCAAGCCATGAGAAAGCAAAAGCATCATATCATAGCCATAAAATGCATCTTCTGATGGCAGCCTCCCATGTTGCCCTAGGTAGGCCTTCCTAAAAGCTTGTACTTCTGCCCGCTGAAAGTCCGGAAATCTAAACTCCGGAGTTCTGATATCTAGGTTTTTCAAGATATTGATATCTACCCGATCAGATCTGATAGCGATCGGCATCGTATATACGGTCAGTTCTCGTCCTAACTTTTCTCCATACATCTTACGAAGACAGGTATAGACATATCTATCATCACGAGAGCTATAGTTAGGCAAGACAAATGCCTTTACTCCCTGTGTAAGAAGTGTATCAAATACATTGGCCTCAGCATCCATCAGCGAGTCTATCACTATGTCTGCGGTCTCATATGGTGATACTATGGGGCTTGCTGAGCGTTCTTCTTGTAACCGATGAAGAACCATGGTCTTGGCTTTATCGGAGCCATCAGCGCGCTGGATGAGGCGGACTTCATCTTTCTTAAAGTTGCTGTCTACTTGATCCAGGATCGCCTCATAGTACTCATCGATACTCGGCCGCATCTGTAGATAAAAGAGATTTTCATCAGCTATCGAAGTACTCGACAACCATGGACTGATCACAGGGATACGGTTTTCTAATCCGTAGTCTGCCGTCCTCTTGATTAGCTCTCTTTCGTATGAAGCGATGATCACATCGGGCTTACTAAATCTCCACGACGACAAGATCTCTTCTAGCTGGACCATATCGCGGTTAGTATAGTATACCGTTACGTTGGCATTGAGATCTCGTGCTTCTGTTGCTGCCATCTTCAGACCAGCATAGAAGTCAGCAAACTTTTTATTATTTCTATCGAGATTAGGGATATCCTGCTCTAGTCGCAGGGGTAGTAGTAGTGCGATCTCGTATTGATCCTTAGTGATATTCTCTAGTGCATATGACGCCACTTCTCCAGAAGTAGTGATCGGCGGATATACTTCATCATCAGCCCATGTCCACTGTATAGTATCGACTTGGATGACTTCTTCCTCCTCTTGACGTGGAGTCGGCTTATCTTTTTTTATCACATTAGTCCTCGCAGTCGACGATGTTGTCGGAGAACAAGAGATGTACAGGAGACATGCAAAGATCAAAAGGCTACTCCCACTCGATCGTAGCAGGTGGTTTAGTACTGATATCATAGACTACCCTATTGATTCCTTTTACTGAGTTGATAATTTCATTAGATATCTCAGCGAGCAGTTCATAAGGCAATTTAGTCCATTCTGCCGTCATGCCATCTTTCGAATTTACTGCTCGTATAGCACAAGTATACTCATAAGTTCTCTCATCTCCCATGACACCTACACTCTTGACTGGCAAGAGGATGGTCGCTGCTTGCCATACCTTGTCATACCATCCGTGCTTCCTGAGCAAGTCGATATATATCTTATCTGCCTCCTGACAGAGTCTTACTTTCTCTTCTGATATCTCTCCGAGTACTCGGATGGCCAGCCCTGGTCCTGGAAAAGGGTGCCTATTTACGAAAGTGGATGGCAGGCCTAAGGCGTTACCTACCTTGCGCACTTCGTCCTTGAATAACATGCGCAGGGGTTCTAGAAGATCGAGATCCAGATAGTCAGGTAAGCCTCCTACGTTGTGATGAGATTTGATAGTCGCAGATGGACCTTTCACACTCACAGATTCGATCACATCAGGATAGATCGTACCCTGCGCTAACCACCTCACGTCAGGCAACTCCTCTGCTTCTTTGAGGAAGACATCTATAAAAGTCTTACCGATGATCTTGCGCTTGCGCTCCGGATCTGAGATACCATCCAAAGCAGTCAAAAAGTCTTGGCTCGCATCGATGCCATTGACATTGAGACCGAGCTCTTGATAGGAGTCAAGTACTTCCTCGAACTCGCCCTTTCTGAGTAGTCCATTATTGATAAAAAAGCTAGTGAGCTGATCACCGATAGCCTTGTGGATGAGCATAGCCGCGACGGTCGAGTCCACCCCTCCCGAGATACCTAGTAGGACCTGATCGCTACCTACCTTCGATCTTATCTCATCGACAGCTTGATCTATGAAAGATGCCGAGGACCAGCCTTGTCGTACGCCACATACCTTGGTTATAAAGTTCTCTAAGACCTTCGAACCTTCTAGACTATGCGTTACCTCTGGATGAAACTGTATCCCATATAGCGGATGCTGCTCTCCATCGTAGGCAAAAGCCGCATACGGTATGTTAGCCGTTTTGCCGATCGGCTTGAACCCATCACCTAGCTCGAGGATGGTATCAGCATGTGACATCCACATCTGGCTTTCTGATGACACTTCCGTAAATAAGACATGCGTATCATCGACGGAGACCATGGCCTTTCCATATTCTCTCTTCTCGGACCTCGCTACCTTACCGCCATATATATCAGCGATATACTGAGCTCCATAGCAGACGCCTAGGATCGGTGCGATCGTACTGAGATGCTTGACATCTATATCGAGTCTTTCTTCTCCATTTACGCTGCAGGGACTGCCAGAAAGGATGATGCCCTTGGCCCCATCAAGATGAGACAGATCTGTGTTATATGGACGAATCTCACAGTAAGTGTGGAGTTCTCTGACCCTCCTTGCGATCAGCTGAGTATACTGAGATCCAAAATCCAGGATCTGTATGACATCGGGAGCATTTGACATTAGTCTAGACCTCGACCGGTTTTTTTGATAGAGCCAGCTTCTTGTAGATCTTTCATGATGCGATCTAAAACACCATTGATGAAGTCTTTACTCTTTGCAGTACTATAATTTTTGGCTATATCTATGTATTCATTGACAGTCACCTTGGTAGGTATACTCTCAAAACCGGTGAACTCGCAAGTCGCCATCTTAAGCAGTATCATATCGATGATCGCAAGACGCTCACTATCCCAGTTCTTTAATGTCGGTTCGATAAGTTCGTGGAGTGCTTTGTCTCCCTCTAGGGTCCTCACGAGTAGCTGAAATCCAAATTCATTAACAGTCTCATCTGCTGGATGATAATCCTTGATAAACTTATCACTGACCTCAGGTAGTCTCTTCAGTGTCTTTTTCACCGATCCTACCACTACACTCTTATCATCCTGCCACGTACCGTAGTGATCCTCCATGATCTCATTGAAGAGTTCATTCTGCCGGCAGAATCTATACAGCTCCAAGAGTACTTCGAGGTGATCTTCATTAGTACTATCCTTAGTCAGATAGTTTATATAAACTTCATTCTTTAAGAACTCATAGTAGATCTTAGTGCAATAGTCTTCATTGAGTGTCTCCGTGAATCCCAATGACTTAGCAGTCTTGAGCAGCTCTTTGTTCAGCTCAAGATTCTTGATTAAACTATTGTTATAGAGTTTGTCTGTAAAGATTTTATCAGCGTCTGTAGGAAGTCTTTTGACGCTTCGCTTAGACATATCATCAGATGCCGTCTTAGCGACCCTGACGATCACCATCAGGTTAAGAATATACAAACGATAGGTGTCTTCTATCGAAGTCCAATATCTTTTCTTCGCCTCCTCTAGGTCTAGCTGCTCGTCTCGGTTTACTGAGAAGAGCAGTTGCATGGCTTTTATGCGTACGCTCCTTCTGCTAAGCATTTATATATTTCAACTAATAATATATGATTCAAAGGTATAATATTATCTCACACTACTTGTCGAGATGTTGAGATTTAACGACACCATAATCTGGCAATTGTTTATAGTGCCATTTGTCTACTAACAGGCCTTTATCAAATAAGACGACACCAGGGTTAGATCGAACGATGGTTTTTAGCAATATGTCATCTGACTCTCCTCCTATGATATCAAGATCCATGTCATCGATAAAGTCAGCTATCTGAGTCGCATCGGCTCCCACAGCTATATAACCTGGTATACCATCTGCCCTTGCCTCTCTGATAAATGGAGACACCACTTCTTCGTACCTCTTCGTATAGAAATCCTTCCAAAGATAGTCGACATACTCCTCTGTTCTCTCATCTACACCGAGTATAGATCGCTCTATATTGACACTCTGATCCGATCCATAGATCGTATCCAGCGTATATGTCGTATCTCTGACGATCCGCGTGCTAGGACTCGCATCACCATATATCTCGTATGCTACTATCAAAAAGAGCGGTCCAGAAGAACCCAGTATCTGATCATTAAGACTGGCACCATCTGCATCAACTACATCAAACTCACTGATCTTTGTATGCTCCACTGTTGGCTCTGACTGCACGTAGTCCACAGACCATGCTTCCTTTGGATAGTCTTTAAATGTGGCCAAATAGGTATTATAATCGATCTCTACCCTTTCGTTTGAGCTCTTGTTAGTAAGATTAACACCAAGTACCTGCACATTAGCCGCTGCATCTTCTTCAGCTTTCTTCTGACTAGCGATATCAGCACCTTTCTTGAAAGGACGGAAATCATTGTCAGGGATGTCCCATACAAAATTGCTGAGGCAAAAGTAAAGGAGTCCTAATGTCGCAATCACCGTGACCAGATTTCTCAAGAGAGAAGATCCAATGTGGTGCATCGTCTTTGATCTGAATATGAAAAATAACGCAGGAATTAATAAGAATAAATCCTTCTGGAAGGACACCTTCGGTTCCAACTTTAAAAAGTCTCCAAAGCAGCCGCAGTCGGTAACCTTCATATTAGAAGAGTCATACGCACCCCAAGAACTAAAGTTAAAAAAGGCGCCGTCG
Source organism: uncultured Saprospiraceae bacterium (assembly GCA_964470035.1). Taxonomy (GTDB): domain Bacteria; phylum Bacteroidota; class Bacteroidia; order Chitinophagales; family Saprospiraceae; genus JAJRXG01. The sequence goes on along the minus strand of CAYYBR010000001.1, from coordinate 66,607 downwards.
CTAGGAACATACCCTGTCAAAAAGGTAAATCCTGTCAAAACCGTAAAAAAGACAACTAGCCCTAAGAAGGACCATGATGTAAACTTGGGTCGATGTCCCATGATCAACATGATACCTAGTACGATCTCAAAGACGATGATAAAGACGGATAATCCACTTGCATAATCCGTGAGGATGGGAAACAAGGATGACATGAAACTAAACCACGTGCCATCAAACACAAACTCGAACTGCTCAAAGTACTGTTCCATCTTATAGGCTAGTCCTAAAGGGTCAACAGCCTTGACCATCCCTGAAAAGATGAAAAACCCACCACAGAAATTCTGAGCATATGACATGATCAGAGATTTTTGTTGCTTAAGGACTAACCATGTTAATACTGTAAACACCACAGCAGCGATAGCCACCATAGCTACGATAGTACCTAGTGTCATTTCTTACTTTTTACTTTCGGATAACTTAACAAGACCAAAAACACAGTAGTTAATTATATCGAGATAATTAGCATCTAGACCTTCAGAGATCAAAGTTTTACCTTGATTTTCCTCTATACTCTTCATACGATGTACTTTCATCAAGATGATATCTATGATACTAGATAACCTCATCATCTTCCACGCCTCTCCATAGTCGTGATTCTTCTTATCAAGAAGACTTCGTGCTATCCCTACTTGATTCTTATATTCTGATTCTAGCGCTTCTAAGGGCATCTCCGTATCAACATTCGAACCTCGATCTAGTTGTATCAAAGCCATAATAGAATAGTTGATCAACCCATAAAATTCTCCTTCTATGGGATCATTAACCTTTTGTTGGCCTTTCTCATCTATGGATCTGAGCCTAGAAATCTTGATCAATATTTGATCAGTTATGGACGCTGGACGCAATACGCGCCAAGAAGTTCCATAATCAGCATTCTTCTTTAGAAAAACGTCAAAACACTGGCTGAGAAATGCATCGAAATATTCGCGCGTAGTCAAGTATAGCGTGATTTTTAGTAGTACGCGAAGATACCACTACTTTCTACTAGTCTAAGCGAGCAAAGAGAAAATATCGTGAATGCAATGTTATTGCACCACCTCTACTAGCTCTACCGTGAATGCGATAGGATAGTTAGGAGGTATACCTCTATTTCCATTCTGACCATATGCTAATGAAGAAGGAATGATAAGCATGCCGTTCCCTCCTGGCTTATACAATGGTATGCCAAGTGTCCATCCTCGTATAACCTGGTTCAATCCAAATGTTATGGGACTTCCATTACTCGAATCAAAAACATCGCCATTCAGGTGAAATCCTTCGTAGATAACAGAAACTCGAGAGCTAGGACCAGGATTATCTCCTTCACCTGCATCATCTATAGTGTAGTAGAGGCCTTCATCAGAGATCTGTGTTTCTAATTTTTCGCCATCTGCAAACTCTTCGATCACTGTGGTATTAAAGTCTTCTACATCTTCAAATACCCTTTCTGCAGTTAAATCAAATACAGCAGTTTGTCCTGCGTTACCCGTAGTTGCTGGCACAAACACTCTTATAGATCCTCCTATGTTGAGTTTTATTAAGCTTTCTCTTATGGCTCCAGATTGTGTTCCGATAGTTACAGCGGCTGGCAAAGAGCCCGTAGTACCTAATACGGTTCCGTCGGCATTATAGGATATCTGACTTACTAGTCCAAAGCCATCAGTTGAAACAGGTTCTCCATTACCTTGATTCAGGACTTCAAAATAGAAACCAGTTTCATCAAATTCTGGATTGTTGCCAAATGCGGCAAAGACCTCTTGTAAGGCCTGCTCGCTAGATATGGCTGGCTCATTTCCTCCGCAGCTAATCATAGATATAGCGACGGCGAGCATTGTTATCGAGTGTACAACTTTTTTCATATTCTTATAACGGTATATGACGACAAATGTAACCCCCTTCCTGAAAACTTATATGTTTGCCGTAAGACTGAATGTAAAGAAATATGAAAGAACCACTAGTAAAACCGCTGAACAGAGATGCTACACCACAAGCAGCGAAAATGGCTGACTTCTATGAGGAGACCCTCGGGTTTACTCCTAATAGCCTATTCACGATGATGCATAGGCCAAGGATAGCTTCTGCTTTTGTAGAGATGAATCAGGCCGTCATGGAAAACAAAGGCCGTGTCACCAGCGCCCTCAAGCGACAGATCGCTTATCTATCCAGTATGACAACAGGGTGCAGATATTGTGAAGCACATGCGATAAGGGCAGCTGTAAGATATGGTTCAGAGGAAGATAAACTTCAGCACATATGGGACTACAAGACGTATTCGGCTTTTTCTGAAGCTGAAAGAGCAGCTTTTGATTTAGCTATAGCAGCATCCAATGTCCCTAATGCGGTCACAGATGAAATATCTCAAAAGATGAGAGAACATTGGGACGAAGGAGAAATAGTTGAGATCTTAGGTGTTATCGCACTTTTCGGATACCTCAACAGATGGAACGACAGCATGGGTACACAACTCGAGGGGCCAGCAGCTCAAGATGGCGATCAGCTACTTGGACATAAAGGATGGTCTATCGGTAAGCACAATTACTGATCCCGACCTATCTCGACTTTTATTCTGTCTGAGATAAAGTCATCAGTGATGTCAGCTACTTCATAACCGTGACTCGCAGCGATTAGCGCTTTTCTGACATCGTCTGCCGTGCTTAAAGGTACTGCAGCTTTTAACTGTGGGCCTTGCTCCCAAAGTTGGTCGATGGTATCACATCCATACTTTTTGAGCGCAGTGTAGAGTAAGCCCATGTCCTCGGATCTGTAGCTTATAAGTAAGTCAGTAGTGACTACTACTACCCTCTTATCAGTTCTTTCAAAAGCATCCTCGGCAGCAGATTTGTAAGCCCTGATAAGACCACTTGCGCCTAGCTTTGTTCCTCCAAAATACCTTATAACACCACAAAACACATCCGATACTTCTTGACTATACAACACATTGAGGATGGGTTTGCCTGCTGTGCCTGATGGCTCTCCATCATCGTTGGACCTTGTGATATCCCCTTTGATACCTACTCGATAGGCGTAGCAAAGATGTCTTGCCTTAGGATGTTGTACACCTATCGTATGGAGTACATCTGGTAGTAGTGCTATGTCAGAGAAGGGCACGAGATAGCTGATAAACTTACTTCCTTTCTCTTTATACTCGCCTTCTCCAGCAGCTGCTATCGTCAGGTATTCATCCTCTGTCATTTATAGGTGCGCTTAGTTCTGTCAATTATCCATACCCTAGAAGCGTAAAAATACATATCGTTAATTTTCGAAAGTGACCAAATCCATTGTACTTTCGTCCAATAAATAGTGCGTACCAAGAAAATATATAGGATTACCATCAATCAAGACACATCTAGAAACCACGCTTATCAAAACAGGACGGCATTCGTCCAAATTCACATATCATTACTTAGTACTCATTTTTCAAATTTACATTTATGAATATTATCAAAGACTTGGGAGGTCTAGTTACTGACCAGATCGTAAAACAGGCAGCTAGTTCACTCGGCGAAAGTGAGAGTGGTATCAGCAGTGCTATAGGAAGTTTAGTTCCTACCATTCTGGGCGGTATGCTTAACAAATCAAGTGACCCTTCTGGCTTCGGCCAAATTTTTGACATGATCAGCAATAAGGACAATGCTGGATTACTAGATAATCTTGGAGGTCTTATCGGTGGAGGAAACCTTGCTCAAGGTGACCCTAAAGATATCGGTGGAAGTTTGATGGGATCTCTTTTCGGAGATAAAGTTGGAGGTATACTAGACTTAGTAGGATCCCTATCTGGAGTAAAAAGAAGCTCGTCTTCTGGACTACTCGGCATGGTAGCTCCGATGATCATGGGATATCTAGGAAAGAAAGTCTTAGGCGGTGGCCTCGGTGCTTCTGGTCTGATAGAGATGCTCACTGGGCAAAGAAAAAATATTACAAGCGCTATGCCACAAGGTATCGCTGACATGATCGGTTTTGATCTTGGAGATAGCTTGATGGACAAAGCTTCTGATGCACTTAGTGGTGCTGTCGGTGGAGCTACAGGCGCTGTCGGCGGTGCTGCAGATGCAGCTGGCAAAGTGGTTGGAACTGCTGGTGACACAGCTAAAGCAGCGGCAGGTGCTGTCGGTGGTGCAGCTGGCAAAGTGGTCGGAACTGCTGGTGACACAGCTAAAGCAGCAGCAGGTGCTGTCGGTGATGTAGCTGGCAAAACTGCTGATTTGGCTGGAGGTGTCGCTAAAAGTGGTGGCAATATGCTGATGAAGATTCTCCCTCTTGTAGGTCTACTTGCTGTAGCACTTATCGGATGGAAGATGTGTGGTAACGAAGTTCCAGCAAATCCTATAGATAAAGTAGTCGATGCAGCTGGTGATGCTGCAAGTGCAGTTGGCGATGTAGCTGGTGATGCTGCGAGCGCAGTTGGCGATGTAGCTGGTGATGCAGCCGGAGCTGTCGGAGATATGGCAAGCGATGCAGCTGGTGCTGTAGGTGATGCTATGGGTGGACTAGGAGACTTCTTCAAGACCACATTAGCTAACGGCGTAGAATTGAACATACCTGAGTTTGGTGTAGAAAACAAACTGATCAAGTTCTTGGATAATGCCAAGATGGCGATCAACCCAGATGAGTGGTATAACTTCGATAGAATCAATTTTGCAACAGGAAGTGCAACGATCGATCGTGATAAGTCTTCTGAGCAAATCAACAATATCATTGAGATACTCAAGGCTTATGAGACGGTGGAGATAAAGATCGGCGGATACACAGATAACACAGGTAACCCTGAGTCTAATATGAGATTGTCAGCTGCAAGAGCTAATGCAGTAAAGGCAGCCCTAGTAGCAGCGGGTATCAATGGTAGTCGTGTGACAACAGAAGGATATGGTATAGCACATCCTGTCGCTACAAATGACACGCCTGAAGGAAGAGCGCAAAACAGAAGAATAGCAGTGAACGTAACTAAGAGATAGTTAACACTGCTCGGAATAAAAAAGCCCCTTGATATAGCATCAAGGGGCTTTTCTTTTTTACTTATGTATCTCTTCTATCTTCGGTATCCCGAGTGTGTCTATCGTCGCGGATTGTATAAAGTGTGAAAGGTCCGGCCTCCCAGCATCGACCCAGGCAGTATACCAACATGATCCTACACCTTGGATCGACTTCCGCATCCTGTCCTCTACCATGCCTTCCATAGCATCTTGGTACGCCTGAGCATATTCTTGGCATTCCATACGGGATGTACGAGCACCTCTTTCTTCATAACAATATTGTCGATCCTTTGCAAAGGTCGAACGCAATTCTAATTCTTTAGAAAGGACCTCATCTACATACGTATGACTCTCAAGGACCACATCCCAGAAGTAAGCCTTCGTATCTTCGATATATTTGGCTCGACCGACAAACAAGTCGTAAGACTCAACAGCAAATAACTCAGGTATCCTACTCTCCCAAAAGGCATGAATACCATCTTGACCAGTCAGCTGGCCATTATAATTTTCGGTGGTATGTAAAGGCACGTGAGCATCGGACAGGTAATGACCAAGCTCCGTACTTATCCGCAGCACAAGTGGCCAATCTTCTTGCTTAAATGCATTAGTGAGTCGGTTTTGATATATCTCCAGATGAAAAGGCAAAATACCGTACTCACTAAATCTTTCGACATAGACGATCTTATGGCTTACTCTTTCCACGTCTTTTGGCATCCAGGCTCTGGGCACTTGTAGATACCCTTGATCCAATGTTTCAAATATCTTATACTTCAGATTTTCTTCGAGGATCTTCTTTTGATCGTAAGTAAAAAGTTCGGTCCAGACCTCTTCATCTGTCCAACTATCGATGGTATCCTGTGTACGGGTATTTAATAGATACGCCGTACCGTAAGTGAGCAGAGCATCTTCAAATCTTCGAGGTACTTCTTCAAATGGATAATCGCCCCAGATATCTAGGTCGATATAGTGTCTTACTGCTTCTAGCTTTGAAGCATGTCTTCTTTTGTCGGGATCGACAGAGTGTTCCCTGACGAATTCGATATTGCCTTTGTACAGCGGTATAAGGTCGACAGGTAGAGTAAAAACTGCAGTCTCGTTGATCAGACGGTGACCATAGAATCCCCAGTCTATGTCATGAGCACCGACTACCAGGAACAAAAAAAATGTGATGAGATAGTTATAAAGCATACTTGCGCCGTCTTACTAAGTGATAGCAGATGTATAGACACATCAATGCTATCAAAGGTAGACCAAGTAAGATAAAGTAATACCACGAAGTTTGGCTAGCAAGCTTTTGGCGATCCAGATAAGAGATGCTCGAGAATTTTTCTTTTAATGCTATGAGATCATCTCCATCAACAAGATATTCGATCAGGTTAACAAGCAACTCTGCGTTAGCATCATACATCTGGTTCTCATAGGCATTATACCCTACTGGGAAAAACCCTCTCTGACTACTTGATGGCATCAACCAGTCTACATCAGATATGACGATCTGATGGATATACTGGCTATCCGTATTATAGGTGATGTCATATTGGTCGAGCAAGGATATGTCTTCTGTTGTTAGCCTGTTTTGAAAGTAGGGCTTTACTCTTCCCTCTATTTCTACAGAGATCAACTGCTCTCCTCTATTATACTCCTTCGGATCTGGCGCCTTTTGCATAAAGGCAAAATCCAACAGATATGGTGTAGATATCACCTTGGTATAAGAACCCGTGCTCAGTAAAGGCGTCTTCATAACAGACTTAGGATACTCAAGAAGTTGGATAGGAGAAGCAAAATATGTGCTTAATGGACTCACGAGTCGAGCATGTACGGGGTTAGATGCTCCTGTAAGTATAACTGGATGAAAAGGATAAGGCAGTAATCTAGTCTGAGCGCCCACAGCCCCACTATTGATAACTTGAGGTATCCTAGATGATTGTATATCCATGATCAGCGAAGGCGCGATCTTCAGTCCACTTCTGAATAAGTAATCTTCAACTCCATATTCGTGAGAGATGGCTAGATAGTTAGCTTCTACTCCTCTCAAGCTATCGAGGGTGACATCTGTCTTATCTATCGCCCATATGACAGGTATACCCTTGCCAGCAGCTATGTCTAGCGCTAAAAGCTCTTCCCTCGGTAGATCTTCTTTTTTGACCACGCATATTATGCCATCTACCGCTTCTACATCAGAAAGAATCTTCGCAGCATCACTGGCTACATACCGATAGCTGTCAAACCTATTATCTCGGGCACAGCCCTCCGCCAAAAGTTCAGCAGCTGAACCTAGTATATGGATATCTGGAGTCGACTTTCGCGTGATTTTTTGGATAGCCCTCAGCAGGTTAGACTCAAAAGCTAACTGTGCATCCACGAGACTTTCTTCTTCTGTGGATTCGATAGATCCTCTTTCTAAAAGATTTACGAAAGTGATATCATCGTCGGTGTGGATAGAGAGGTAGGGATATAACAAGTTTTGATTGACCTCCTCATCACTAGCTACCTGTCTTCTGATCGGCACCACTCCCCGCTCAGAAAGAAAAGACTGAAAAACCTCTTTCTCTTCAGGCGTGCCACTGAGTACATCTTTGTAGACGATCTGGATGTTAGAGTTATATCTCTTCAGCTCAAACAGGTAGTCATCTATGTAGGATTTGAGTAATCTAAAACTGCTGGGCACTTCACCTTCTAGCAACGAGGTGATCACTAGTTCTTCATCCAGATGTCTCACCAGCTCTGCCGCCTCAGGAGCTAAGGTATATCGCTTATCAGCGGTCAGATCCCAGCGCAGATCTACCCATCGAGAAAGTAACACGACGAGGACTAATAGAATCACTGAGAGCAAAACACGGGTCAACTTATACTCTTTCATCCTAGATCTCTCTTGTATTAAGTCGATAAGCGGACATCCATAACGACCAGATGATGATAGCACTTACGTAAATGACACTCGACAATCTAAGTATACCTCTCGCAAGCTGGTCTGCATGATATGATAAGCTCCATCTTTCTATACTGTACTGTATATCTGAAGAAAAAACATCCAGTGCTCCGATCCATGAGATACCTATATAAATCATAAAACAAATGAAGACGGATAGCAGATAAGAAGCGGTAGTCTGTCTTACCATAGAGGTTATCAATAGAGATAATGCGATGTACACTCCACCGATGCCAAGTAGACCTATGTATGAACTGATCAGCTGAGTGCCTCCAGCTCCATTATCTATAACGGCGAGATCGCCGATCACCCATAAGTGGGCATAAGTGAGGACAAGTATCAGGGCGAGCACAAGTATCCCAGCAACAAACTTAGCCAAGAGGGCATTCCTCCATTTGATGCCCAGAGATCGGATGAGTTCTTCCGTGCCATATCTATATTCTGTAGCTAGAAATCCGACAGCAAAAGCAGGCACTATAAAAAGCAAAAGATAAGACATGAAGACGAAGTAGAGGTCCGGCTCCGCATATCCATAAGAGTTGTAACTAGAGTCTGGAAATATCCATAGAAAAAGAAAAGTCAACAGTATAATCACACCTACTGAGATGAGGCTGAAACTGTTCGACCAAAAGTCCTTCCATTCTTTAGATATCAATGCTATCATCAGTTATCAAATATCTCTTGTAAACTCCTACTCTTACGTGACAACTCCTTGATCCGACATCCGGCTGCTATCACAACATCAAAAACTTCTAATCTTATATCCTCAGAAGCCGAGACCTCGATAAGGTAATCACAGGATCCCTTTTCTTCCACATAGGTAACGTGCTCCAAGCTGTCTAGAGAAGTCGTATCTATCGATTGATCTAAAGAAAGGGCGATATAGTAAGTTTGATGCTCGCCTTTGTCCTTCGTGATATGTCTTGATATCTGACCATCCTGGATCATCAGTACCTCATCACATATGGCTTCGATCTCTTGCAGGAGGTGAGAAGAAAGGATGACGATTTTATCACTTGATAAAGACTTGATGAGTGCTCGGTACTCCTTGATTTGAACCGGATCAAGTCCGTTAATCGGTTCGTCTAAGATGATCACATCCGGATCACTTATGATAGTAGCTGCCAGCCCCACTCTTTGTCGAAAACCTTTAGACAGTTGGCTGATCTTTTTCCCCTTTACCTCCTCAAGGCCTGCCATGGTCACTGCCCAAGCTAACCTCGAAGGTTTGTCTTCCACTGACTTGACAGCTGCTATCCAACTTAGATACTCGGTGACATACATATGGGGATAGAGCGGATTGCGCTCAGACATGTATGCGATATCTAAGTTTTGGAGGTCTACCTTTCCTCCATCTGGTTTGTTGATACCCGATATAATCTTTAACAAAGTGCTTTTACCTGCGCCATTGCGTCCGAGAAGTCCAGTGATAGTCCCCTTCTCTAGGGTGATATCTATATCATCAAGTACTACTTGAGAACCATAAGATTTACGGATTTGCTGTGCACTAAGAATCATATATAGCTAAAGTTCAACCTGTTGAATAAGCTGGACCAAGTCCTCTACAGTATATGCATCATTAACGTCGTATGTACCGATCTTTGTACGTCGCAAATATGATAGGTAGCCACCCGTACCAAGGTGGTGTGCCATATCTTCTGCTAAGACTCTGATGTACGTCCCTTTACTACATGTAGTAGACAAACTTAGGTGATACGGACTTTGAAGTTGACAAGTAAGACGATGGATGGTGATATCTCTGGCAGGTCGCTCTACTACCTTCCCTTGACGAGCACTTTTGTATAGAGCTTGACCATCCACCTTAATGGCGCTAAACATAGGAGGCAACTGAGATATCGTACCTGTAAAGCGCTCTTGAAGTTCTTGGATTTGTTCTTCGGTGATCTCCGTATCAGGATAATATATATGAGGTAGTGATTCGGCATCCATAGATGGTGTATCCATACCAAGATGTACGACTGCTTCATATGCCTTATCCAGCCCCATCAGACCTTCTATCCTCTTCGTATACTTACTGATACATATAAGCAACAGTCCTGTAGCAAGTGGGTCAAGCGTACCCGTATGGCCTACTTTATATTTTTTCCGCCCGAGTCGATGTCTGATAGTATAGCGCAGTTTATTGACGACATCAAAAGAGGTCCACTCTATCGGTTTATCAACGAGTAGCATAGCGCCATCATGCAGATGCTGTGCAGTTATCCTTGTGCCTTTCGAGATGATGTTATCCATATACGCCAGCTCCTAGGGCGATAGCACCAATGACAACACAGTAGATAGCAAAGTATCGCAAGCTGGAGTTTTGAACAAGCTTTATCATCCAAGTACATGCTATCACTCCAACAAAAAATGAGACCACAAGCGCAGTCATAACTGGCACCATTTGATCACTTCCTACTGCCCACTCTCCACCGATAATATCAAGCAGGGCCTTTCCTAATATGACTGGCAAGACCATCAAAAAAGAAAACCGCGCCGCCTCTTTTTTACCAACTCCTAGCATCAGAGCCGCTGCTATGGTCATCCCACTTCTAGATATACCCGGCAGCACAGCTACAGCTTGTGCCACGCCTATCAATACGGCTTTTTTATATCCTACTGGCTCCTTCTGATCCTTGATATTAGGGGTAACCCAAAGAACCAGACCTGTACATATCAGGGAGATGCCTACCATCCAGATACCTCCACTAAATAAGCTTTCTAGCTGATCTTCAAATGCCAACCCTATGATCAGTGCAGGTATCATAGAAATCAAGATCTCTATGGCTAGGCGGCTCTCATCAGTCCACTTCAAAGAGAAAACATCCTTTAGGATCTGCCAGATATCTTTTCTGAATACATAGAGTATACTGAGCGCAGTCCCTACATGTACAAGGACAACCATAGCAAGATCAGAATCCAAACTTTCTGAGGATCCTAGCAGAGCATTGAGAATCTCAAGATGACCACTACTGCTCACAGGTAAAAACTCAGTAAGCCCCTGTACTAGACCTAACAGTGCTGATCTGAAGATATCAGTCATCGAATCTTATCTGAAAATCGCATAGACCTCTATGCCGAGACCTATTAAGAGTACTATAGGAGCTAGTGTTATACGTCTGTGGCTATAGATCAGACTTTCATCCCAGACATCAGGACTAGGCATGGAGCCTCCGGCCATCAAAAAGAACCCTAAGATAATAACAGCTAGACCTATCAGCATCCACTTATAATTATCACGACCAAAAACCAAAGTATCCGACGACTTAGATTGTGAAGCCTTCTTCTTTCTGGATTGAGTTGGTTTCAGTTTCTTCTTTTCCTTCCGTGCAGAACTCTTGTCGTTCGTACTGATGACTTTTTTCTGCTTGCCAGCAGAGTTTTTCTTGCCTGTCGCGATGACCTTTTTCTTTTTATCTGTCACGTTCTGACTGATGGATTAAGTTGAGCAAAATATGCCTTCAAGGACTGATGGGTCACTAGGGTATGTGCCCCGATCACCATCACAGCCATGATGGCTATAGATATTATACTTTGCAATAACGTGATTTCTATACCATCTAGCAAAGTAGTGTTCATAAATAATATGTTAACCAGCATCACCAAACTCGCCAGTCCAGCAGTTATAGCGCCCCACTTTGTAGACCATGATCTCCGGTGTCTTATCAAGTCATCGTCACTTGATCCTGCTAGAGAAAGGATCTTAGCCTCCTCATGATAGGATCTCAAATCTCGTTTTATCCGAAGCGCCATGATGATCAGTGAGCCTATCAAGACCAGCAGTGCTAATGATATCACACCCAACCTAGGCTTGCCAGTATCCTGTGCAAGCGCCTCTAATAGGGCTTGATCATAATATACTTCCTTTATACCCGATATATCTGTGATCTGACGTGTCCACTGAGCGATTTGCTGGGTTTTTAGATCTCGCGTGGTGAAAGTGATAATATCCCTGAAGGGATTATCAGATAGATATTCTAGCTCCGGCATCTCTTGTCTCATAGACTCGAGGGCTTCTCCAGCTGTCACTACTGTTATGCTACTCGCATCCACGTGCTCGATATCCTTGAGTAAGCTCTCGGCACTCATCCTTTGACCTGGCTTGACATCCTTGTCTAACTCCGCCACAAAAACTGCACTGGACTGTATCTGGCGAGGTATCGTGATGGATACAATAAGTAGACAGATAGCAAAACCAAGGATGGATGCTATGACGATGTTCATTAAGAGCCGGTTAGCTCGCATACGATTAGAAGATTCTTGAAAACGCTTTCGCAAATATTATAAAATATTACATACATAACTGTATTATCGAAAAGTACTTATACAATCATTTCTCAAAAAAATAGCCGAATATGGGTATAAATGATCGTACGGATTATACTTACTTTGCATCCGTAATAACCAATAAAATCTTAACAACATGAAACGAATATTGACATTAGCAGTATGTATGATTGGACTAAGTGTCGCCACATCAGCCCAATTCAAGTTTGGAGGAGGCCTTCAGTTCTTTGAGGATTTGGGAATTCAAGGAAGAGCCCATAATGTATTCTCAGAGGATATCGCAGGACAAGGGACATTTAATTACTACTTCTCATCAGGTTTTTCGAGTTGGAGTATAGATGCTGATGTACACTACCATGGATTAGACTTAGGTGAAGTAGAATCATTTGCTCTAGCTCCTTTTGCAGGGTTAAACATTTTCAGAGTAAGTGCATTTGGGGTATCTGCTAGCGACGTTGGTCTTAACCTAGGCATCATTGGCACCCTGCCTATAAGTGATGGTTTAGAACTATATATAGAACCAAAGATCGTGATAGGTGGAGGCTCTGGCTTTGCCATATCTGGTGGAGTATACTTCTAGCGAATTAAGAAATAGTCATAAACCGATATTAAGGAGGGGCTCCACTGGGGCTTCTCCTTTTCTTTTTGGTTAATTTTATGCTATGAGTAAACTCTTATCAGCAGTACTTCTTTTAGGCTGTTACCTATGTGCATGCAACCAAAAGGCAGCAAATAACAATGTGACTAATCAATCTACTCAGATGAATAAAGTGATAGATGTAGAGGGACACCGAGGATGTCGAGGATTATATCCCGAGAACACCTTACCTGCTTTTCAAAAAGCTCTCGAGCTTAATGTGAATACATTGGAGCTCGACCTCGCTATATCTAAAGATCATAAAGTACTTGTATCTCATGAGCCTTACTTCAGATCTGGTCTAAGCATAGACCCTGATGGAACACCCATCTCTAAAGAGGATGAAAAAAACCATAACATCTATGCCATGGACTACGAAAAAGTCAAAACATATGATGTTGGATCACTGCCAGATGAAAGGTATCCTGAGCTAGAAAATGTAAAAACATATAAGCCTCTATTAAAACAGGTAGTAGATAAGGCTAGGCATTATGCTTATACTTTCAACACTCCATTTCCTGATTTTAACATAGAAATCAAGAGGTTACCTGAGTATGACAACATCTATCATCCTGACGGAGAGACATTCGTTGATCTTGTCTTAGCCGAGGTGAAGGAACTCGATATATTTGATAAAACGATCATCCAGTCTTTTGATCTTGAGTCACTTCGACTTGTAAAAAGTAAGGAACCCAGGATCCGCACGGCCTTGCTTATAGAAAACATGGACTCTATAGCCGATAATATCAACAAGCTTGGTTATAAGCCAGATATCTATAGCTGTTACTTTAAGTTACTAAAGAAAGAGGATATAGAATTCTGTCGGAGCAAAGATATCCTAGTGATACCTTGGACAGTCAATGAAAACAAAGACATCAGAGCGATGCTCGACCTTGGTGTTGACGGTATCATATCTGACTATCCCGATAGAGTTCTGCAGATACTAGGAAGATCATAATTATCTCTTGGCATGAACGTGTTATCTCAGCATGATTTTATCCCATCAAAAAAGTATCGACATAGTCACTATAGCACTTTTATACCTTCTCTTTTTGGGCGAGAGCCCGATGTAGACTATAAGAGAAAGAGAGTGGCCACTCCTGATGGAGACTTTCTAGACCTCGATTATGCGAGCCATGGTCACCCCAGGGTTGCTATACTTTGTCATGGCTTGGAAGGCAGTAGCAGATCTGTATATGTATTACTTCAGGCAGAGTACCTCTTGACTAAAGGTTGGGATGTACTTGCTATCAACTTTAGGGGTTGCAGTGGAGAGAATAACAGACATCTGCAGATGTATAATTCTGGTGAGACCAGAGATATCGCATATGTAACGAAGGAGCATACCGGCGATTATGACGAGGTGGCGCTCATAGGATTTAGCCTTGGTGGTAACCTTGTACTCAAATATGCTGGCCAACATCCTGAAAGTGTGGATGACAGGGTAAGCAGTATCGTAGCCATCAGCACCCCACTCGATCTGGACGACGCATCCAAGCACTTGCTCAAGTGGGACAACTACCTATACCAGGCTTTCTTCCTTAAGAGCCTCGTGTCTAAGATCATTATCAAGAAGAAACAGTTTCCAGATGAAGTGAGCTTGAAGCATTTACGAAAGTGCTATAATCTTTATCAGTTTGACGAATACTATACCGCTCCCATCTGGGGATATGAGAGTGCGAAAGATTATTATGATTCTAATGCCTCCATACAGTGGCTCCATAAAGTCCGAATACCCTCCCTCATCATCAATGCGCAGAATGATCCGTTTTTAGGTCCACAGTGCTATCCTTCAGAGCTCGCAGATAGTCTTGAACATATCAACCTAGTCACTCCCAAGTATGGCGGACATGTTGGCTTTGCTTATAGCCGCAACGATAGATCCTGGATGCTAGAAAAAGTTACTGATTTTATAGACCAAAAAGTCGCCCCAACTTATAGGTCACAAACGCAGGCTTCCTAGAAGTCAAGGGTAAACCCTAGGCGTGAGAGCCTTGGATCACCGTTATACTTGAAAATAATAAACGAACACCATGAACAAGATTTTCATAATTGCAGTATTGGCTTTCGCATTGAGTTCATGTGAAAACTCAAAAGTAAAGCTACTGGAGACACAGGTATCACAACTAGAAGATCAGCTCAATCATACACAAGAGTCTAACTCAAGTCTTCTGGATCGTCTATCAGATCTATCAGTAATCAATAAATCTGAAGCAAAAAGTATCCAGAGTTCTTTAGAAACGCTAAGTGCTCAAAATGCCTACATCCAAGATCTCACGGATAAGATCTATGAAAAAGATTCGATCAACTTTGCCCTAGTTAATAATCTCAAGAGATCACTGATCGATATAGATGATGAAGATATACAAATCGAAGTGAGAGGCAGCGCCGTATATGTGAGCATCGCCGACAAGCTATTATTTCAAACGGGCAGTTCTCAGATCTCGAGAAAAGCCAACATAGTCCTACAAAAAGTAGCGACCGTCATCAATGATCATAAACAAGTCAATGTCTTAGTAGAGGGACATACAGATAATGTCCCTATCAATAACAATATATATCGTGACAACTGGGATCTGAGCGTACAACGAGCGACTAGTGTGATCAGGATACTTCAGCAAGAATACCAGGTAGACCCTTCTAGGCTCACAGCTGCTGGGCGGTCTTCCTACACTCCAGTTTCTGATAATGATACGACCATAGGGAGAAGTAAAAATCGAAGGACTGAAATCATCCTTACTCCAAAGCTCGACCAGTTTTTTGACTTACTAGAAGCTCCAGACATCGTTGGTTAAAAGTCCGAGAGTGTAGTAAGGTTGTCCTTCCTGCGGCCTGCTGGTAGCCAATATTTATATGGGCACATCCTGATATTTAGGTCACACTACTTGTATCTTTCTATCCTAAATAATACAAAATGAAAGAAGCTGTAATCGTGTCCACAGCTCGGACACCTATCGGAAGGGCTTACAAAGGAGCTTTTAACAATACGAATGCGCCAACTATGGGAGGGCTGGCGATAGAAGCTGCCATATCTCGTGCAGGTATAGATCCAGCAGAGATAGATGATGTCATCATGGGATGCGCCCTACAACAAGGCACACAATCACCTAATATAGGAAGACTCGCAGCACTAGCTGGCGGGTGTCCTGTGACCGTACCTGGTATGAGCATAGATCGACAGTGCTCTTCTGGTATGATGGCTGTAGCTACTGCTGCCAAGCAGATATTACATGATGGCATGAGCATAGTGATAGGAGGAGGCTTAGAGTCCATCAGCCTTGTGCAGAACGCCCATATGAATACACATCGCATGTTAGATAGAGCCCTCATCGCTAAACATAAGGACGTATATATGCCGATGCTTCAGACTGCTGAAGTAGTAGCCAAGAGATACGACATATCTCGAGATCTTCAAGACGAGTATGGTCTAAAGAGTCAACAACGGACGGCAGCAGCTCAGGCTTCTGGAGTATTTGATGATGAAGTCCTATCTGTCACTGTTAATAAGGGTATAAAGAACAAAGAGACTGGTGAGATTACCTATGAAGACGTGACCATAGCTAAAGACGAAGGTAATCGACCTCAGACAACGCTAGAAGCTCTTCAAGGTCTTCGTCTTGTGAATGAAGGTGGTACTATCACAGCTGGGAATGCTAGTCAACTTTCTGATGGAGCTGCTGCTTGTGTGATTATGGATAGCAAGCTCGCCGAGCAAAAAGGACTCCAGCCACTTGGTGCGTATAGAGGACTAGCAGTAGCAGGCTGTGAACCAGATGAGATGGGTATCGGTCCTATATTGCTGTACCAAAACTCCTAAAAGCTAATGGTCTAAAGATGTCGGATATCGACCTTTGGGAACTTAACGAGGCTTTCGCCGTACAAGTCATCTACTGTCGTGATCAACTTGGCATACCTGATGAGATACTTAATGTGAATGGTGGTGCTATCTCTATCGGCCATCCATATGGTATGACAGGTGCGAGGATGGTAGGTCATGCTCTACTCGAAGGAAAGCGAAGAGGTGCAAAGTATGTAGTATGTACGATGTGCGTAGGTGGTGGTATAGGAGCTGCTGGCTTATTCGAAGTATACTAAGACTTTACAAGACAAGATTGGCTATAGTTACTTAACTATATATAAATTCGTCCCAAGTGTGACGCATCACTATATAGCGTAAGGAACTTATGATAACACCTGAGCGAATACAAGAGGTAAGAGTACGAGTTGGACAGCTAACAGACGAGTTCATATCACTGACTGATAGTATCGGGCATGAGGAGTTGCGTCAGACCGCTGAAGACTTAAAGCAACATATCTATGATCCCTTTTTGTTCGTCATAGTGGGCGAAGTTAAAGCCGGAAAAAGCAGCTTTATCAATGCCCTACTAAAAACAGATAAGGATATCTGCAAGGTTGCTCCTTCTCCGATGACGGATACTATCCAACAAATCATGTATGGCCCACAAGAAAGTGAAGTAGCCATCAATGATTACTTAAAGAAGATCTATCATCCTGTAGATATACTAAAGGAGATATGCATCGTGGATACGCCTGGCACTAACACCATCATCGATCACCATCAGGAAATCACTGAAAGGTTCATCCCTGCTGCTGATCTCATCGTCTTCGTCTTCGAAGCTAAAAACCCTTACAGAGAGTCATCGTGGAAGTTCTTTGACTTCATCAACGCCGAGTGGTGGAAGAAGGTCATCTTCGTCCTCCAGCAGAAGGACCTAATGCCTGAAAGCGACTTGTCTATCAACTTGCAAGGAGTCAGAGACCAGGCTAAGAAAAAAGGTATCGTTGATCCACGTGTTTTTGCTGTAAGCGCTAAGCAGGAAAAAGAAGGTCTATCAGAAAGTGGCTATGCCCCATTGCGCGCATATGTAGATGATAATATCCTCGGAGGTAAGGCACCTATAGTTAAACAGGCCAACCATCTTGGGACCCTCCTCAATATGGCCAACAAAGTTCAATCTGGTCTTGATGTACGCAAAGAACAGTATGATGCCGATGTTGCTTTCAGAGAGGATATACGCGATACACTTAAAGATCAGGAGGTAAAGTCTTCAAAACAGGTCGACTTCTTGGTTGAAAATCTCATCGCAGAATACGACAACGTTACCAGACCTAAGCTAGAAGAAATCAAAGAAGGCCTCGGTTTTTTTAGTTTGGTGAATCGATCATTCAAATCAACCTTTAGTGGCAAAAAAAGTCCGAAGGATTGGCTTCATAATCTTCTCAATGATATGGAGCAATCGCTTAATAGTAGCCTCAAGAGAAAGCTCAATGATGGTGTCATAGACATCGCTGATAGTATCCAGCAGATGGGTAAGATGGTAGATCTAAAACTCCGCAATAGCAAAACCATCTTAAAAGATGACCACGAGATATTTAGCAACATAGCAGAAAGAAGGGCCAATGTCTTAAGGGATCTCCAACGCTCCTTCTCCGACTTCCTGAGCGATAGTGATAACTTTTATGATAAAGAACTTGCTAAATCTTCTGAGTCCATCTCTCCTAATCTAGCGGCTGCAGGTGGTATCACCGCTGTTGGCGTTATCCTCGCTGCTATCACTAACGGAATGGTATTCGATATCACAGGCGGAGTACTCACAGCTGCAGGACTTGTCTTTGCAGGGGTATCAACCTTCTTCAAAAGACGAAAAATAGTCAATGACTTTACTGCAGAGATAGATCGTGGACGATCACAGTTTCATACAGAAGTAAGCTCAGGTCTCAAGTCCTATATCACAAAGATAAAAGAGCGCATCGACGATAATTTTAATCGCTTTGATGAGCATCTTTCTAAAGAAGGAGCGGATATCCAGCTCTATAACGATCAGCTGAACACCCTGCGAAATAACGTCACAAAACTACAGGGGGAGATTACATAGCAAGATTGACAGAGGGTTTTCATCTATTGTGTTTTGGATTAAGATATAGGATAGTTTCGTGACGACTACATTTGCTTTCCTCCAAGAAATCTCTAACTACTGATCAATTTTCTAGGTAATAGAAAAACACAAAGACACAGTTTAATTCACTAACGCTACATGCACTCTATGTGCCTTTGTGTTGTTTTATTAAGTCATTATAGTGACACGCAGATTTTAATTAATTATGAGCTTTGCATTCAACAACAAGCTCAGGCCACTTGCATCACACGTCTGGATTCTTGAACATTGACTTTTTTATCAGCACCTTCTTGACTTTTCAAAAAACCATCGATCATATTGGCACTATACTCTGGCTGCTCATGTAAAAACATGTGATCAGATTTAGGGATCATATAGAAATCACATGATTCAAATTGAGTTGCCACCTTCCTACAATCTTTGACTGAAGTAAATTCATCGTATCTACCTGACAAGATCATTGATCTTAGATTAGAGATCTCCTTAAGATTGGGTTTAGGAAAGTTCATAATACGATTCGTATTTTCTAAAAACTTACCTAATTGATTAGGGTCACAATTGGATATAGATCTTTCAAATCTCTTTAGCAATATTTCAAAGTGATCAATCTTCCCCTTTTTACCAGCCTTGCAATTTATCAATCCGATTTTACATAGAAACTTGGCAAGTTGTTTCGAATCCTTTAATTCTATAATCTCTTTCATCTCAGGAAACTGTTTCTTGAGTGATTTCTTGATCTTCAATATAGGGCTACACATAATAAGATTATCAATAGCCAGAGGATACCTTTGAGCAAATTGAGTGGCTATCAGAGTCCCAAAAGAACACGACAGAAGATTTACTTGATCAACACTCTCCTCAAGAAGGATATCGCGGATAAATTCGTTGTACATATCAAAACTATATACACTCGGAAGCAAATCAGACTGCCCCCAACCCGGAAGGTCTGATACGATGATAGAGTAATGCTCTTTTAAAAGGGAAATAATGTGAGTCCAAGATTTCATACTTTGAAATGCCCCATTAACAATAAATATTGGACTGAAGTTAGAGTCAGGATTTTCGATAAATTCGTAAGAATATGAAAATCCAGAAGTCGTTAATTTTTTGATCGCCATTGTATTTTAATTTTATTCAAATGTAAAATCAAGGCATAATTTAACCCTACCAGAAAAAAGGGATTTAAATTTTTTATATGAATTCTGGTATATACGAAGATGATCTAGGAAGCAAGAATCACAGTGGGTATTATAATTCTAGTGATTGGGACAAAGCATAATAATGCTTCTAGAAGAGGATGGCTTCAATTGGTGTAAAACCCCGTGTAAATTGGAAACCTAAGTCAGCAGGTCGTACTTATATGCCGCAGATACCAATCCTGCTGTATTGCGCACACCTAACTTACTGATCATATTGCGTCGATGACTTTCTACTGTGCCAAAGCTGATAAAAAGCTTCTCTGCTATCTCTGAGGTGGTATGTTCTTCGATGATGAGTTGAAGGATTTCTTTCTCGCGACGAGAAAGTGATGGATGAAGGTTTTCATCTTTCACCTGAACACTCGTAGAAGGATTAAGAATTATATCAATAATCTCTTGATCGAAGTGATTTTCACCAGCGTAGACCTTTTGGATAGCTTCTAAGATCTCGTCTTGTCCCGAATTTTTAAGCAGGTACCCATTAGCACCATACTTCATGAGATTCTGGACAATCTTTGATTCAGAAATCATCGATAGTATGATTACCTTAATACCAGGGTACTTTTTCTTGATCGCCTTGCAGGCGTCTATGCCATTCATCACAGGCATATTGAGATCTAATAAGACGATATCGGCTTCTTTATCACCTATAAAATCCAAAGCTTCTTGGCCATTAGCCGCCTCTCCGATGACAGTGATGTCTTCTTTGCCATCTACCATGAGACGAATACCTTCCCTTACTAGTTGATGGTCGTCGGTTATGAGTACATTGATCGGCATAGACTAATATAAGTTTTATAATAAAAACAAGCTCCATCTCATGAAGAGCTCCGATTTAGTTAGACAATATTCTTCGCCATTCATCTCCTCGACAAAACCTTAGTGAATCAACAATCGTGTCATAGTAAACCACACCTATCCTGGAGCTATTGCATTCAAAAGGTTCTTGATCCAATGGTTCGAGTCTTATAAAATCTTCAAAAGTAGCCGCCCCCCTTACATCTAAGGCCTCAGTAGGATTAGTAGTCCCTATACCAACATTTCCATTTTCAATCATGGCCATCTGAGTCCTTCCGTCGGACCTTAAGAACAGTTTACCTCCAGATCCTGATACACTGCCCATGACCACATCGTTAGCTGACCCACTATACCTGATAACTTCATTGAAAGTGCCTCCTACTCCCTGCATTCTTAATCTACTATTTCCATCTGCAGTACCATCAATTTGAAGTTGTCCATTGATCCTTAATATATCGTCACCAAAATCTCCATATATAAGAGGTTGATCAGATTCTTCATTATCAATAAATAAGCTATTATTCCTTGCTGAGCTTGCACGTGTAGGACCAGCATTAGATCCAATGATTACATTTCCTTCACCTGTCAATTCATTTCCTGCTGAATGACCGATCGCAGTATTATTACTGCCATCTCGGATCGCTCCTCCAGAATCTGCCCCTATAAGTACATTATGACTGCCATTAACATTATTTTCACCAGCACAAGAACCGAAAAAAGAATTCTCCGATCCAGCTACATTTGATTCACCAGCATTACTACCAAAAAAACTATTCCCATTTCCGGTTGTATTAGACTCTCCTGCGTCGTATCCAAAAACACTGTTCTGCCGACCAGTAGTATTGTCTCTACCTGCTTGTGATCCGAAGAAACTATTCTGATCTCCCGTTGTATTACTACGTCCCGCTCTATCTCCTACAATTGTATTGAGCTTCGAAATACCACTTGTTGCTTCACCTGCTTGCTTACCGATATATATGGAAGTAGAATCGGTAGGATGATAGACTTCTAATAATCCTTCAATTTGAGAAACTAGTACCTGTCCGCTCATCATGACGACACAGAACATAGAAATTAAAAAAATTAAGACCTTCATATTTATAGCTTTTGTGCTGTAAAGATTTTATTTAGTCCTCTCTGAATCCTATATGAATTCATCGATTTTTGCATTTACATCATTGTGTAATCACTGTATCACATATGGCAAGATTGACGGCGAGTTTTATACCCGTTGCGCCTTAGATCTAGCACGATGTTATTATGCAGAAGAGGGTATCTCTGGCTTTTGACTAGTTCTAATTACTTAGGCAAATAAAATGACAAGGTAGTTCCCACCCCTATACGAGTATCGACATCTAAATTCCCCTGAAGAAAATCTACTCTTGACTGTATCGACTTAAGTCCTAATCCAGACTCTATCTGAAGTGGATCAAATCCTTTTCCATCATCCTCGATGATAAAATGATATTGATCAGCGCTTTCGGACATCTGAATCAACACTTTTTTTGCATCTGCATGCTTGATGATATTATTCATTGCCTCTTGGATGATGCGATAAACAAACACCTCATTAGATTCGTCTAAACGTGTATCAAAGTTAACAGCCTCTACTTTCACCTCAAAAGAGTGAGCAGCCGACATCTCTTCTCCCAATTGTTCAACTGCGCTCTTTAAGCCCTCTAATCTGAGGGCTCCTGGCATCAGATTATGAGATATCCTGCGCACTTCGTCGCAAGCCTCATCCATCATCTCTTGGGCACGATCGTATACTTTTAGTCCTTCTAGTTGTTTGATTTCAGATTGAATATTACCGAAGTGTGCTTTTACCGTTGACAAAAGTCCTCCAAGTCCATCATGTAGATCTTTTGCTATCCTGGTCCTTTCAGCTTCTTGTCCTTCTATCATCGCATTCATGCTTAGAATTTTCTTTTCTTTTTCTAGTTGTGTGATTCTTTGCTTGTCAAGTTCTTTCTCTTGAACTCGAAGTTGATCAGATGTCCTTTTTCTATACCAGAAAAAGCCAGCAAGTAATAACGAAATCAAACCTGCTCCTCCTAGTAGTTTTCTTTGGTTTGACTGCTGATTCAACAAGTTTTGTTGTCTTGCTATCTCTGTGTCCTTGACAGCAGCATCGTATTTCGCCTCCATGTCAACCTGGATACGTCTGTTTTCCTCACTATATAATGTATCCTGGATAACCACATAATCTGTAATTAGCTCATAAGCTTGCCTATAGTTACCAAGAGATTTTTCGAACTCAGCGTGATTAAGAGCATTTAACTTTCCCAACTGTAGATTATTAAGCTCTTCATTAATTTTTTTAAATTCTGAAAAGTATCTACGAGCATTAGTTACATCTCCCATCTTAGCATGGGTCTCAGCTAGACTGCCAGTTACAGATGCTATATGATATTGGTTGCCAGAGAATTTAGCTTTTTCTAGAATGTTTTTATGATAGACCGCGGCTTGCTCATATTCTTCCTCAGTATAGTATATACTTGCTAAGACATTAGCTGCCTCGATAGAAGGTTGTTGGTAATCGTACTTTTCCGCTATATCAAGTGCCTGCTGTGAATATATTTTAGCACTATCCAATTCTGACAAATAGTAAAAGAGTGCACCTCTCAAGTTAAGGGCGCTGGCCACCTGCATATTATCTCCAGCCTCGACAGCCGCTGTGTAAGCGTTACTCTGATAGTGTAACGCTCTATCATAGTTCTGGTTTGAAAAGTGAACTACAGCAATATTATAATTCGCGTATATTATCTCTTTCATATTATGCGCTTTCTTAGCGATGGAAAGAGTTTTTAGATGTGTTTCAATCGCCTTTTCATGCTTGTTTTGGTAGTTGTAACAGGTGCCTAAATTTCTATGCAACAGAGCACGCAAATCCAACACCTCTTTTTGCATAGAAGTGGTATCCAAAAATGAATCTGCCTTTAATAGGGTGTCAACAGCAGAAGAGTACTGGCCGCCATTAATAAACTTAAGACTTACTCTTACCAGAGATTGGGCCATAATAAAAGGATCACCACTTTGTACCGCCAACACCCTAGCCTGCTCTGCCAAACCTATGGCGCTATCTGGATGAAAAACATACAGCGCTGAAGCAAGGGCCAAGTATGCCTTTGCAGAATCTAAAGTACTAGTAGAGGCTGTTAAAGTTTGATAAATACTATCCATATGCTCCGTATCCTGACCTATAGATGGAACAGCAGAAAGCCAAAAAAACAACGCTAAAATCGCAGAGCACTTCATATGAATTCAAGCATAATACAAATCATAAATCAGTAAATTATGGTTTAGGTAGAGAAAAGGAAATAGTGGTACCTACTTGCAGCTTCGTATCTATATCTAAATCACCTTGAAGAAACTCCACCCTGGATTGTATAGACCTGAGCCCCAATCCCGACTCCATCTCAAGTGGATCAAATCCTTTACCATCATCTTCGATGATAAAATGATATTGATCGGCACTTTCTGACATCTGAATCAATACTCTTTTAGCAGCTGCGTGCTTAATGATATTATTCATAGCCTCTTGGATAATCCGGTAGACAAATATCTCTTTTGATTCTTCTAAACGAGTATCAAAGTTAATGGCCTCCACCTTCACTTCAAAAAGGTGCGCATCAGACATCTCCTCCCCAAGTTGTTCTACTGCACTTATCAGACCTTCTAGTCGTAATGCACCTGGCATCATATTATGAGATATCCTACGCACTTCATCACATGCTTCGTCCATCATCTCTTGGGCCCGATCATATACTTTTAGGCCTTCTAGTTGTTTGATTTCAGATTGAATGTTGCTGAAGTGTGCCTTTACTGTTGACAATAATCCCCCAAGCCCATCATGTAAGTCTTTGGCTATCCTTGTTCGTTCTGCTTCTTGTCCTTCTATCATCGCATTCATGCTTAGGATTTTCTTTTCTTGTTTTAATTGTTGTATCTCTTGATCTTTTAAAGCTGCCTCTTGCTCGACAATTCGCTTGTTCTTCCTATGTCGTTGTATTATAAAACTAAGCCCTAGTCCAACTAGTGAGAACAATAGAACAGAGCCAACGATAAGGGCTCTTTGGGAGGCTTCTTGCCTCTTTATCACTTCTTCTTGCTTTTCTATTTGTATCTGCTTCTTTTCTGTATCATACCGCGTTCTTATATCAGCTACATCTTCATTATACTTCAGTAGATATAGGCTGTCTTCAAGGGCATCATAATCCTGGTATGCAAGTAATGCCTCTTCACTTCTTTTTAATTTAGACAGAGCTTTACTCTTGAGCAAGAAGCCTTTTTTTAATTTCTCCAACCTCCCCAACTCCGTATAAATCTGCTCACCTGATTCTACATTACTAAGTGCTTCACTGTATAGACCTTGATCAAATTGCAATTTCGCCAGCCTATAACGACTATCAGCGATAGCACTTTCATCGCCGAGCTCAAGGTTGAGATCCAATGACATCTTCATATACTTCTCAGAAAGAATAATATCTTTTTTCTGATAGAGCATTTCTCCCAGAATACCTAAAGCATTAGCCTCATGTTTTGAATCTCCAAGTTGGCGGTAATTATCAATAGCTATGTTTATATAATAAATAGCGCTATCTAGGTTCGAATCCTCATATATCAGGGTTAAGTTGGTAGAGGCATTGGCCACTGTTGATTTTAGATCTAAAGCACTCCCCATAAGAACTGCTCTGAGCAATGCACTTTTTGCTTCTTCATCCTCTTCTAGAAGATGGTGAGTACGTCCGATATTATTATACAAGGTGGCTAACATAAAGGTGTCCCCATATGCCTCAGCAAGATCTACACCTTCATAGTAATGCTCGAAGGCAGTATCATAATCATTGATTTGAACTGAAATAGCTCCAATATTAGCAGCTGTCATATAAAGCTGGTAGGGCTTAATGTCATCTATGGTTTTTCTAATCTCATATGCTATGCCCATAAAATATCGCGCACTATCCCACTGACTTAGTCGTGTTTTCAAAATCCCAAGATCATTGTAAGCATCGCTTACATCCATCTCCATGCCGACCTCTTCATAAATATCCAGTGCTTCAAGCAGCCCTTCTTTTGCTTGATCAAAATCTGTTGTGATCATGGCCTCAAGCCCAGATAAATGAGCTACGCTCCCTTTGGCCCTAAGGTTATTTTCTTGTTTACTTATAGAATCTATTTTGTTATAATAAACTTCTGCTTCCATTGGATCAGAAAACCTCAATAGAGAGTATATAACCTTGTACAAATAAACACGGTCATCACTAGACTGGACCTCTTGGAGTCGTTGCTTGACATCATCAACAGATGGAGTTTTCTGACCAAGAAGCGAAACCATACTTGTCGAGACAAACAAAATCACAAAAAGTATATTTAGAAATTTATCCATGGTTGCTACAAGGGCATGTCGAATGATCGGTTTGAAAGGATTAACTATATAGCTAAATTCACTCAGAATCATCGCATTAGCCCTATACTAAAGTCTTTACTCTATTTAAAAAGTTGGCAATAAACCCAACTTCACACCAATCATGATCAGATGAGCTGTGTTTCGGGCATCCAGCTTAATCAATAAATTCTTCCGATGAGATATCACGGTGTGATGGCTGATATATAAGTCATCCGCTATCTCTTGTGAGGTGGCTCCATTCGCTATATTTCTCAGAACCTCTATCTCTCGTTCCGAAATCCTATCCTTAAGAGAAGGATGCACTCGTATAAACTGTGTTGATGGCGGTGTCAGTGCTACTAATTCCATAAGCAGATTTTATGCATCTAAGATGATATACATCCAGATGCTCAGCCTATATGAATTCATAGATATATTTAGTCTACTGGATTTCTGTTGAGACCATCACCGTCACAGGGATAGATTATCGACCCTTTAGTTGACAAGACACTTTCCTTTATCTCTCAAAGCTCATTATATTGACAATCGATGACCAATCTACTTTCAAGATATGGCCCCTGGGCTATCGTCGCGGGAGCTTCCGAAGGACTAGGTGCTGCTTATGCTAGACATTTGGCTAGCAAAGGGTTTCATCTTATACTTATCGCAAGAAGGAAAAAACAACTTGAAAGAATATCTGACGAGATACAGTCTAGATATAATACAAAGACACAGGTGAAGGTCCTAGACCTAAGTCTTACGGATGAACTCATACAATACTTGAGAAGCGACCTACCCAATATCGGGCTCGCTATATATAATGCCGCCTATGCGCCTCTTGGTTACTTTGCCGATACGCCCATGGAAGATCTTCGGATGGTCACTGATGTGAATGTTCGGTCAGTACTAGCATTTACGAAAGTGATCGTCGATCGATATAAGGGTAACAATCGGTTGGGTGGTATCATACTGATGTCGTCGATGGCAGGCGGACAAGGCACTCCTCGACTTGCGGCCTATGCTGCGTCCAAATCTTTCAACACTATACTGGCAGAGGGACTTTGGCAAGAATTAAAAAATGATAACATCGACGTCTTAGCGAGTATAGCAGGGGCCATACAAACTCCGGGATTTGAGGCTCGAAGTTCTGCTAGCAAGACACCGGGCATATTAGACCCAGAACAAGTCGTACTAAAAACTATAAAGCACCTCGGCAAAGGGCCCACAGTTGTACCCGGTTGGACGAACTCTATCGGTAGCTTTGTGATGACAAGGCTACTCCCCAGGAAGACGGCGATCAAGATGATGCACAACAACACTAAATCACTGAGATGAATATCATAATAGGACTGCTTACACCACTAGTCACCATAGCTATGATCACCTTACTTCACTACATCCTACCAGGAAGATGGGTCACTGGATATGTAAATGATGATAAAACAGGTCAGCCACTCCGATATCACCTGAATGGGCTGCTAGTCTTGATCGCAAGCGTCATCATATGGTACGGACTCGGATACTTCGGTATCGTAGACTTTACGTGGCTATACCAACATCGATGGTGGAGTCTGGTGGGTGCCCTCATCCTAGGGCTTGCTTATAGTTTAGTGATGACTCTTTCTTATCCGAAGGTCACACCAAGCTTCTTAAAAGACTACTATTTTGGGCGGAGCAAGAATCCTCAATTTAAAGGAGGTCGAATCGACCATAAAATGTGGCTCTATCTTGTAGGAGCTGTGCTTTTGGTACTACATGTGATCAGCTTTGTAACCCAACATATCATCATGTATGGATCATCGATCAACCCAGGCATTCTTCTCAGTGCTGTCTTATTGATTTGGTTTGCCGTAGACTACTTGATCTTCGAGCACGTGCATCTCTATACATATGACATCTTCGCTGAAAGAGTGGGTTTTAAGTTGGGCTGGGGCTGTCTTTTTTTCTACCCATACTTCTACTCTATCGCTTTATGGTCTACTGTCGATCGTCCAAATCCTGATATGACTTCATGGCAATTGGCCCTCTCCGCAATAGTGTTTTTTGCGGGTTGGATCATGGCACGTGGTGCCAATATGCAGAAGTTCTATTTTAAGACGAAACCTGAAAAGTCATTCTTAGGTATTCGACCTATAGCACTCACGGATGGCAAAAAGCGGATTTTGGCGTCAGGATTCTGGGGAGTAAGTCGACATATCAATTATCTCGGCGAGATATGTATGGGTCTAGGTATAGCCTCTGCCGTGGGGCATTATGACCTTATCTGGCCTTGGCTCTATCCGCTCTATTATATCTTGCTTTTAGTGCCTCGACAACTAGATGATGATAAAAGATGCCTTTTGAAATATGGCCCTCTCTGGGAAGAGTATCAGGAGAAAGTGCGGCACAAGATTATCCCAGGCATATACTGAAGCCCTCAGTGGACTTCTTACATATTCAGGGACCAGTCATATGCTATAAAGTCGATGTCACCCTCTGGTAGATTTACTGATGTATACTGCTGGATGTATTGGCGTAGGCTTCCTTCTTTTGTAAAGTCCATCTTGAACCAATCAAATATTTGCGAAAGCGCCATCGTCTCTTCAGATATCTGATTTTTGCTAGGATCATGTATAAATGCGCGGGCTTGCTGATCGAGTTGGCCATCTACTTTCTGAGGCACAAAGGCACGATTGAGTAAGGCGGGGCACGACATCGAAGCGCATACGATAGCAAAGTGGATACGTGGTTCGTTGAACTTCTTCCTTAAGATCTCATGCTCTATGGTATCAAGATCAAAATCTACACCTCCTATCTTGAAAAACTTGATACTCCAAGGAGAGTCTATCATCGGAACATTTCCACCAATATCTTTTATGGACTTCAAGGGCCAGTGATCTATGATCAGCTGAATTGTGAAGGCATTATATGCATTGATCCAGTAAGCGAGTTGCTCTTGACTAGGCTTGTCAAGAGCTGGAGGTCCTATAGATAAGTGATCTAGATATTGTGTAAGCAGATCTCGATCATTCATAAATCCTAGGTAATCCACACTCCCGGATTTGGATACATTTTTTTGAAGGAGATCATCCCATATCGCATGGTCGTGATTACCTTCCGCATACTTCATCATTTCTAGCTTCACTGTCTCACCTTTTATGGTTTTCACTCTAGTAAGTACTTCTAGACCAAACTTGTTGATATCGATATAAATGAAGAAGAACCCAAAGCCAACTAAAGCGATGACAAAAAATATCTTCCAATACTTCTTGATCACGCAGAAATACTTTTTAAATACCTCTCCTTGATAATATTGACATGATGGATCTCATGAGCAAGAAAAAGGAAGCCTATAGCCCTAACTGTCATCTCATAACTACTTGCTACTCCCGATGTCGTAAGCATATCCGCAGTGAAGCTTTGATATAGAGCCAGTGTACCTTTCCGCTGCAGCTGATAAGTCTCTAGCAGTTGGCTTAAAGGTATGTCATCAGCATATGCGTGAGCAACAAAGTCGTCTTGCTCAAAACCCATCAGAGGAGTTGTATCCTTGCGGGCATATCTCATCGCTCGGTAACCAAATATTCGTTCTGCATCGGTCAGGTGTATGATCACCTCTTTGATCGACCACTTACCTTCACTATATCTGTACAAGGCTTCTGTCTCACTAAGGTGAGATACTGTATCAGGCAAAGGTGCATTTTCAACTAACAAGGCTTGGGACAAGCTCATGCCCCTAGGGACCAGATCAATAAAAGGTTGGTAGTAGGGCCCAAAGTCCTTTTCTGTTAGTACGTCGACTAGGACTTGAAGATGATGATGATCTGTCATAGAGTAGATTTAAGCGACTTTATCTAATACTTTGAGAAATTCTTGTGGCTCCGGCCGAACGCGATAGTTATCCGTTAAATCAGAATAAATGATATCTCCTCCCTTATCAGTTATGAAGATAGTCGGCATCGCCGTGTCTAACTTATAACCCAAAGCTACCATCGCAGTAGGTGTGCCATTCTTAGCAAAAATACCCAGCGTTTTCGCTGCTTCATTATCCTGATCCATGAGGAAGTCAAAATTGACCTTGTGCTTTTTAGCTAGTCCCTTTGTATACCTATGAGGCTGAGAACTTATGAGGGCGACCTTGGCTCCTCGATTTTCGATCTCCTTATACAGGCTAGAGACCTCTTTGATCTGTGCCATACATAGTGGACACCAGTTGCCTCGATAGAACATCCATATCCGCGGAGCATCGGTTAAATCTTTTACCGACTTTGATTGGCCAGATTCATCGATCAGTTGAAACGCAGGCAACTGCGCACCTAACGATATCTTGCTCTTATCTCTTTGATCAAATAACGAGTACCACCTAACATAGAGCAACCAAGAAAGCCCCATCAGAGTACTCGACCAAAGTGCAGAAGACGGTTCTCCAAACATAAAGACTCCTACTAGTGCGATGACCATACCTGCACCCACTAATAGCGAATAACCTATCAAGTTAGCTCCCGTCCTCGCTCTCGCAACCAAAAAGATGCTAGCAAAAACCAATGTAATAGTCATAGACCCAAGTAATGCACCCCCATGTGTCCAGGTCCAGCCCGATTGGTATACATGATAGCCTTCGATCACCGCTACAATGAGACTCAATAATGGCAGGATACTTACAAATATGCCTTTAAGTGTATTCATAGTATTTTTTTTTGTTGAGGCAACTTGACATCAATCATGGCCTCACAGTTTAACTTTTTCAATTAGCCTGTCAAGATAGATATGATCGAAAACATATATCCATTTTAAACTAAATTTCATGTCTATAAGAAGAGCTATGACATTAATCTATATCATTGCGTTATCATAATTATCAACTTGATTATCAATGGCTATTTATCTTGATAATGCCGCTACTACAATCATCGCTTCCCCTGTGCTAGAGGTGATGAAGGATGTCATGGACAATGTCCATGGTAATCCGTCATCGATACACCAAGCAGGCCGTAAAGCCAAGACAATTATAGAAGATGCTCGCAAGAGAGTTGCCGCTCACCTTAAAGCTTCTACCGGAGAAGTATACTTCACCTCGAGCGCTACTGAAGCTAACAATACGGCTATACATTGCGCAGTTCGAGACTTGAGTGTGCAGAGGATCATATCGAGCCCAACAGAACATCCATGTGTTCTCAACACCCTGAGCAGTTTAGAGCATTATGCCAGTATAGACATCCAGATGTTAGACGTAGACCCTTTCGGAAA
Organism: uncultured Saprospiraceae bacterium; assembly: GCA_964470035.1. Classification (GTDB taxonomy): domain Bacteria; phylum Bacteroidota; class Bacteroidia; order Chitinophagales; family Saprospiraceae; genus JAJRXG01. The sequence goes on along the minus strand of CAYYBR010000001.1, from coordinate 35,233 downwards.
TGTTGATCTCGCACAACTAGACAACTTACTTGAGAGTGGGCCAAAAACTTTGGTATCTCTCATGCATGGCAACAATGAGATAGGTACTATGCTGCCCATCCATGAAGTAAGTGAGATCTGCCAAAAGCATGGTGCACTCTTTCATACCGATGCAGTCCAAACTATCGGCAAATACGATATAGATCTTTCCAAGACCAAGGTCAACTTTCTTTCAGCCTCCGGTCATAAAATCTATGGTCCAAAGGGCATCGGTATGCTGTACATATCTAATGACAGTATCATCAAACCATATATCCATGGAGGAGGTCAGGAAAGACAGATCAGAAGTGGCACTGAAAATCTCTACGGCATAGCAGGTATGGCCGCTGCACTTGATTGGTTAGTAGAGCATAGGCAAGAACATCTCCAACATGTCAGCGGACTGAGAACGCATTTGAAGGCTCAGGCAAAGACACTTGGGCTTGATTTCATATACCAGGGCAACCTTGGCGATGCCCAGTTAGCAAATATTGTCAGCATCGGTTTACCCAAGAATGATAAAACTGACCTTGTTATGTTTAACCTTGACATACATGGTATCTGCGCTTCTACAGGGAGTGCATGCAGCTCAGGTGCAGAGCAAGGGTCTCACGTCATGCAGGCTATAGGTTTTCCTGGAGATCGCAAAGCCCTCCGTATCTCCACAAGTCTGCTGAATACAACAGAAGAAATCGATAAATTAATAGGTGCACTGGCTACCTTGGTGCGAGATGAGTGACAAAGAAAGAGACGAAAGATACATGCGGCGTTGTTTTTCATTAGCGCGTCGTGGTACCTGTGCAGTAAAAACTAATCCTAGAGTCGGTTGTATTATCGTCCATGATGGAGAGATCATCGGTGAAGGCTATCATGAAGTATATGGAGAGGCACATGCAGAGATCAACGCACTCCGTAGCATAGCTCCAGATAAAAAGGTGCTCCTTCCTCATTCTACTTTATATGTTTCTCTAGAGCCCTGTCATCATACAGGAAAAACACCACCGTGTGTTGATGCTATCATCGCACACGATATAAAGAGAGTGGTGATAAGTACTATGGATCCTAATCCACAGACATACGGCAAGAGTATCCAAAAGCTTCGAGACAGAGACATACAGGTGGTTACAGATATACTCCCTAAGCTAGGCAAAGAAGTTATCAAAGAGTTTGATGTTCATCAATCTTCTAAACGCCCTTTTATCGTCCTCAAGTGGGCGCAATCTAGGGATGGCTATATGTCAAAAAAGGGCGAACAAACCTGGTTATCCAATGATCTATCTCAGCGAATGGTGCATCGCTGGCGGTCTGAGATCGATGCTATATTAGTAGGCACTGATACGGCGATCATCGATAACCCACAACTTACTAATCGACGTGGTTTCGATCGATCTCCTATGAGAATCCTACTAGATAGAAAAGGAAGAGTACCTACAGAAAGATACTTACTATCGGATGAAGAAAAAACCATCGTCTTTACTTGTCAAAAAGACTATGCCTCCAAATCTAAAGAAGTCATACATATCTCTGAGAATAGCTGGTCTTGGGAATCAATTTTTGAGGTACTTCTAAAGATGAAAATCGGTTCTGTCATGGTAGAAGGAGGTAAAAAAGTCCTACACAGTCTCATAAAAGAAGAACTTTGGGACGAAGCAAGAATCATCCATGCACCTATCAAAATCAGCAGCGGAATCAAAGCACCGTCAATAAGCGGACAACTCAAAAAGAGCTTTGGTTTAAGGGATGATAGGATCAATATCGTTCGCAAAAAGGTAAGGGATTGACCATATCCTTATGAAAGAGGTTAAAGAACTCCTAAATATGTGTAAAAGTCCAACTTGAGTGTTGGAAAGTATATTCCCATATACGTACTTTCGTAATACTTAAACAGAGTGATCTCCTTGAAGCATCTATTCATACATCTTCTTTTGTTTGTCTCTTTCAGCCTCAGTAGCCAAGGACAGATTAATTGGTATACATGGGAAGAAGGTATGGCCAAGTCTCAAGAGGAAAATAAGAAATTGATTGTCGACCTCTATACAGATTGGTGCGGATGGTGCAAGAGGATGGATAAAGTTACTTTTCAGAATCCTGACATAGCAGCATATATCAACGAGCACTATATCGCTATCAAGTTCGATGCTGAGCAAAAAGGTGAGATTACTTACAATGATGTTACATACGAATTCATCAATAGTGGAAGACGTGGTTACCATGCATTGGCTGCCAAGTTAACCAGTGGAAAGCTGAGCTACCCTACTGTTATATTCCTTGATGAAAAGAAAGAATTGATTCAGGCTCTTCCTGGATTTCTAGATGCTGAGACTTTCGCTCCAGTCATCACTTACTTCGCTAATAATATGTACTTGACTACCCCATGGGCGACATACTTACGTAAGTATCAATCAAGTGATTATCAGAACGACTCTCAGTACAAGAAAATAAATCACACCAGACTTGTGAAAGGTCAGTAATTACTGCCCTAAGTTAGTGGCTCACTATCAGAACCACGAAGTCTTCCTTCTCCTAGATCTTCTTCTTGTTGTAGGTACTCCTAACACACCTAACAATCCTCGAGTTAATTCTCTTGCGACTGTTCTTCCTACCTGTCTAGTTGTTGTACTACTCAGCACCTGTTCTACTGCACTTTTCTCTTTCCTACGTGAGCCTCCAGATCTTTTAGTCTGCTCTTCCTTGTGATCCTCTGTCTTCGCGTCTTCGATCTTAGCTGAAAGAATCTCATAAGCACTTTCTCTATCGACTACCTCATTATACTTATCTACAAGTAGAGAGTCAGAAAGTACAGTGTCAATCTCCTTATCACTTAGGACATCCATCCTTGACTGTGGAGCACGGAGGTACGTATGAACTAGAGGTGTCGGTGTTCCTTTCTCACTTAGTACAGTCATAAAAGCTTCACCTATACCGAGCTCTGTAAGCAACTGCTCGGCATCATAGTAATCTGAGAGCGGGTAGTTCTGCGCTGCCAACTTGATGGCTTTTCTATCTTTTGCTGTAAAGGCTCTCAGGGCATGCTGGATTTTCAGGCCTAACTGACCCAGTACATCCTCTGGTATATCTGCTGGATTTTGCGTGATAAAGAATACGCCTACTCCTTTCGATCTAATCAGCTTAACAATCGTCTCTATCTGATTAAGCAAAGCCGAACTTGCCTCCTCAAATACTAGATGCGCCTCATCTATGAAGAGACATAACTTAGGCTTCTCAGCATCTCCTTGCTCAGGAAAGGTGGCATAGATCTCAGCAAGCAACTGAAGCATGAATGTAGAGAACAACTGTGGCTTATCTTGTATGTCGACCAGCCTGAGGATGGAGACTATACCTCGTCCACTAGCATCCTTTTGGAGCAGATCTTGTGGATCAAATGATCTCTCTCCAAAAAAGATATCACCTCCTTGTTGCTCTAGAGCTACCACTTTTCTAAGTATGGTACCTAGAGATTGGCTCGATAGCCGGCCGTATTCTTCGGCTATAGCCGCCTTCCCTTCATCGGTAGCATAGTTGAGTACTTTTTTGAGATCATTGAGATCTAGAAGAGGGAGCTCTTCATCATCACAGTACTTAAAGAGTACTGACAGGATACCTGACTGTGTATCCGAAAGCTCCAAGATTTTAGATAGTAATACTGGGCCAAACTCAGATACTGTGGCTCTCAGTCTTACTCCTTTCTCTGCAGAAAGTGTCAGTAACTCTACAGGAGAAGAAGAGGCTGAAAAAGGAAATCCAATCTTCTCGTGACGCTCATCGATCTTCACGTGTCCCCCACTCTCTACTGCGATCCCACTTAGATCACCTTTCACATCCATAACTAGAGATGGTACGCCTTGCTCCGATAGTTGCTCAGCAAGGATCTGTAGTGTTTTTGTTTTTCCAGTACCTGTCGCGCCAGCGATAAGCCCATGGCGATTCATAGTCTGGAGTGGTATGCGGACAAAAAGTTCTTTCATCACATCTTCATCCAACTTAGCCGCCCCCATGATGATCGACGGTCCTTCAAATTTGTAACCTTCGGCTACCATTTGTACAAATGCCTCTGTATTCTTCATTGATTATTACTTCTCCTTTTTACTAATTCTTGTTCCAGTGATTCACTCTGTTATTATACCTCTTTTGACTCATAGGCCAGTAACTTATATCATAAGTTGATTCTATATCTTCCTCGATCGAAGTATTTGCGTAAGCGTTATCAAAAAAATCAAGTCCCGTTATCGACTCCACCTCATCTATGGTCTTAGCATAATTTTTTAGTGGCTCTTCACTCACTTCATGGGGCACGATAAAAGCTATACCTCGCTTATCACGACCAGCCACATCAACTACGACTTTATAAAAGGCATCGGGCACTCTTATTTTAGACGACTTACCTATGTATTTTGTCACTTTCGTAAATATAGGCCCAGAAGCCACCAATATCTCGTCATACTCATACGCCCAGTCCCTTACCGATTCTTCCAACTCCTTCCAGATCCCTCCATTAAAACCACTAATCTGAGGTGACATATTAGACATGAAGAATGTCTCTTGCATAGCCTCCGTATCAAAGGCCATATCTCCTGCAGGTACAAGATGCCCTCTGCTATATCCTGATCTTGTATAATCGCTATGCTTGGCAGACCTCGATCTTATCATCGGATCTTCTTTAAACCTGTCGGCTCTAGGAACATTGGGTATCCGAAGTGACTCTTTGGTCAGCCTATAGGTCACCCAATCTGGCTGTTCGTGCTTTTCGTTATACCCAAGAAGATAATGCTTGTGTATTACTAGCTCTGCTTGATTATGCGCTGGTAAAAGTATGTCTGTATCACGATCACTGATAGCTGACACACTTCCTTCAAAGGTCGCACCATCATCTGATGCGGCAAATGCCGTACTACCATCAAGATATCGGTATGCAAAAACAAAAAGGATCGCAAGGATACCAAAGATGACTAGCACCTTTACCATCATACCTGCAAATGGTTGCTTTCCGCTTCTTGAGTGATTTTGTCTGAGTTTCGCCAAAAATGAAGATTTTTATAGCAGCAATCTTACACAATATTAAGCTAAACTGCTATATGTGTGTTATGTGTGTATGAAAGGTTGAAAGAGTTTATGTTTGCAGAAGATAAAATGAGATGAAAGAGCTGTCTGTATTTGTATGTGAGGGCCAATTCTTAAGTCGTGCGGGGATCAAAAGCATCATCGAAAAACACCCCTTCTATAAGGTCAATGGTGAGGCTACCTCTCAAGAAGAGCTAGAATCAAAACTAAAGTTAGATAGTTTTGATGTTGTCACTATGGATATACAGGAAGAAGGCAGGTTTGATCTTGAAGCACTTTCTCTCGTACAAGAACTAGCACCTAACGCTGAGATCCTTGTCATCAGTAATGAAGAAAAGAAAAAGAGGATTTATGAAGTCCTCGGTAGAGGAGTTAATAGATATATCACCAAGTTCTGTAGAGAAGATGAGATCTATAAAGCCCTTGACGCATGCCGCAATGATGAAAAATACTATTGCTCAAAGGTGCTCGACATCATCATCAGCAAAACTTTCGGTGAAGAAGAAAAAATCACTGAACTCACGCCAAGAGAAATAGAGATCGTCAAGCTACTAGGACAAGGTAAAATGGCAAAAGAGATCTCAAGCATGCTGAATGTTAGCATACATACCATATACACACACCGTAAGAATATCATGAAAAAGCTCCAGATAAGCTCGCCTGTAGAGTTGATCACTTATGCCATCAATAAAGGCATCGTCGAGCTTTAAGGAGTAACCACCATCTCAGTCTGGTCATAAGTTCTAAAGTCTACTGCACTGACTCCACTTACACCAAGTTCTTTGAGATATACACCGTATAAGATGTCTACCTCCGACATGGTTAGTTTATTATGTGTGATAACGATGAACTGTGAATCTTGGCTAAACTCCCTGATGATCTTGTTAAACTTGAGAACATTGACATCATCCAATGGGGCATCTACCTCATCAAATATGCAAAACGGAGCTGGTTTCAACAGATAGAGTGCAAAAAGGAAAGATGCAGCGGTCAGTGTCTTCTCACCACCAGATAATGAACTGATCGACTTAGGTCGCTTTCCTTTAGGCTTAGCGATGATCTCTATCTTAGCTTCCAGTGGATCTTCATTGTCAAGTAATACAATATCACAATCATCATCCTTAGAAAATAAACTCTGGAAAACTGACTTAAAGTTGGCTCGGATACGATTCAGTGACTCATTGAATCTTTCAGACGCTGCGATCTCAATCTCAGAGATAGTCTCCTCTAAGGAACTCTTTGCCTCTAAGATATCATCTCGTTCTTTTGAGATCTGATCATGCCGCTCCTTGATCTCGTTGTATGCGGTTATGGCCATAGGATTGATCTCACCAAAACTCCTTATCCGATCCTGTATTTTTGTCTTTTTAGACCTTAGGTCATCGAGGTTAGCACCCTCATATTCTTCTGGAAATTCATTTTCCTTGATTTCTACTCCAAACTCTATAGAGTTGCGCTCATGTATACCTTTGATTTCAAAACCAACCTGCGTGTATTTCTCAGTAAGCTCAGATATCAAGTGATCCTTCTTATAGAGCTCTGATCTGAACTCTGATATCTTTTTCTCTAACTCAAATATCTTCCCCTTCTCCTTATAGTAGGTGTCTTCATATTCTGAAAGCTTTGATTGGATCTGCGCCTTCTTTTCATATTGATCCTGAAGAGATTGCTTGATCTCTCTAAGTGCTATATCTGTCGAGGAGATGATCTCTTCTTGATTCGCTTTCTCTTCTCGTAAGGCGTCTATCCTAACCGAGATATCGCCTAATGTATTCTTGTGAAACTCTACATCCTTAGCCGCCAGGCTGAAGGTACTTCTGATCTCAAAGAGTGCCGACTGAGCTTGGTCCCGCACAGCACTGGCTGCCAGATAAGCTTTATGTGCTTCTTCGATTTTCAGAGTAAGCTCTTGATCACTCATCTCATCGACCTTCACAGTTTCGATCTCACTGTACCGACTATTCTTAAGATTAAGGTCCTTCTCGACTTGTACTAACTCTTCCTTCTTGAGTTGCACCTGTTCATCGAGCTCCTTTAGACTCTCGTCTAGATGAGTAATCTTACTTTCTATCTGATAGAATTTTCCCCTAGATTCTTCAAGAGACTTTCTGATCTCTTCATATCCTGATCTAGCTTTATTGAGAGCCTCAAGACTAGCCTCTTGCTTTGTCTTATCTTGCTCCGCTTTTTCTTCTAGAGAGACAATCACCTTACCCAACTTATCAAGTTTGATCTCTAGCTTCTCAAGAATTTTCTTTCTACCTAGCTGTACTCCTTCGAAGAGCGTATTAGAGCCTCCGTAAAGCTGTCCGCCAGTATAGATAAGGTACTCACTAGCAAACAATACTGTGGTATCGCTGCTCAGAGATGTCAAGTCTAAAGTCTTGTAAGATTTATCCGTGACGTAGACATCCTTAGATAACAACCTGATATATTGGGTATACAGCTTATCAGAATTGATCAGGTCTTCGAGTGGGACAAGGTCGTGTTTAGGAGCAGTAAGTGCAGTTTTTGGTAGCTCATCAGCTATGATTACTTTGATCTTTCCTTTCTGGGCGTCCCTTACTTGCTCATATATTTTTAGCGCTTCTTTTCTATCAGCGGCGAGGATATGATAGAAGTAAGGCTCTAAGAAGAGCTCTATGATATTAGTATACTTCTCATCTTTTATTTCTATGACATCTGAGAACACCGGATAGTTTTTACCCTTTTTATTAAGTATAAATTTTACAGACTCGGGTAGTCCTTCATTGTTCTCTATGATGTTCTTTATGAACTTGATACGTTGTTCTATACCAGCTCGTTCTGCATATTTTTCATTCATATCGACAACAGCCGACGCACCTACGGATTGCATCTCGGCTAGTTGCGCTTCAAGTTCAGCCGACTCTTTTGATTTACTTTCTAGTTGCTTTTCAAGCTCTTCTAGATGTTTCTCTTGTAGCTGCAGCTCTTTTCTATCTGCTTCACCTCCTTTGTTGATCTCACCGATTCTAGTATCCATAGTAGATACATCAGTCTTGAGTATACCTTGTCTTGTGAGCAAGGCCTCTATCTCTCTTCCTAGGGTTTCTTTGAGTAGTTGATTAGCGGATACAGCAGATTTAATTTCCTTTTCTCTTTGTCTCAGATCATCGAATGACGAAGACTGCAGCGCAAACTTTTCATCCGCTTCTTTATAGGCCAGCTCTGCTACTCCTAGCTTTGCTTGAGAACTATCCTGAGATATGATAGAAGACTCATACTTACTTTTAGTGGACCCTACACTTCCTTCTAGCTGCTTAGAGCTTGTGTCGATCTCTACAAGACGATCTTTGGCATTCTGAAGCTTTTGTATAGAGAGGTTTTTGTCATTCTCGATTCTACCCAGTTCTTCGATCAGTGTATTAAACGCCTGTTGATCCTCATTAAGTGACTTTTCGTACTTGATGATGTCTGTCTTCAGGCGCTGGAGCTCTGCTTCATCCTGACCAAGTTCTGTATTGATCTTCAACCGCTTGTCCTTCTCTACTTGGATTTGGTCTTTGAGCTGATTATACTTGAGAGAAAACTCCTTCACTTCGATATGGGAGATCTTTATAGAAAGCTCCTTATAATCAACTTTGAGTTGATTGAATTTTTCTGTTCTCTTAGCCTGACGTTCGAAAGAGGCCATGTTTTTTTCGATCTCAAATAGTAGATCTTGTACCCTATCCAAATCTTCTAGAGTACCACGAAGCTTACTTAAGGTCTCTTTCTTTCTCTTCTTGTACTTGGCGATGCCCGCCGCTTGCTCGATCATACCGCGACGAGATCCACCATTATCATGGAGGATGTCTTCCACCATATTAAGAGAGATGATGGCATAGGAGTTAGATCCGATCCCTGAGTCTATGAAGAGATTTGTGATATCCTTCTTTCTACATGGTACGTTGTTCAGCTGGTATTCTGATCCTCCATTGCGATAGAGGATACGCGAGACACTCACCTCATTGTACTCTGTAGGGAGCACATTCTTCGTATTGTCAAATGACAGAGTCACTTTTGATATCTTGCCTTCTTTGCGATTCTTTGTTCCGTTAAAGATCACATCAGACATTGTATCTAATCGAAGTTCACTCGTCTTTTGCTCCCCAAGTACCCATCGGATGGAGTCAACCACATTGGATTTGCCTGAACCATTAGGGCCCACTATCCCTATCAGATTCTCGTTAAAGTGTATCACTGTTTCGTCAGCAAAACTCTTAAATCCCTTTATCGTTAATCGCTTCAAGCGCATCGCGCAAATATATACTTATACATCAAGAGTTGATGACTTTGAAGTTGTTTTTCCTAGATACACAAAGCGCTATTAATCAGCCGGTTACATTCACTTTCGTAAATATATTAGCTCACTAGACATTTGGAAGATGTCTGCATAAATGTTATCATTGAGTGTTGTTATAAGAGATGCCTAATTATGGAGGAAGAAGAAGAAAAGTACTTTGAACTATTTGGATTGAAGTTTCCAATTCATACTGAGCTGATAATTAAGCTAGCTATCGGAGTTTGGATTTCACTAGCTCTGATACTTCTTATAGCGCAATTTTTCTTCGGATATGAAATGACAAATGCAGATATCCCAGGGGGACTTATAGCAGGATTTCTGCTAGCCTACCTGATATCTATCTTGATGAGGTAGTCATCAGTCACAGACTCATCACGCTCTGTTCAATGGTCTTAGAAAGAGTTCGTTGATGTTATTTCATCCCAAGTTGATCAAGTTCTTTTACTAGATGATAAGAAAGCGCCGTCCTTATACACGCCCTTAGTTCTTCTTCTGGTATATCTTCTTGCCCTACATTAAAAATGAGTGCTCTAGTCTTTTCATAATCGAATGTATCACCATATACTTTTTGAAAGGTGCTCACGAGCTTGCTGGTACACTTAAAGTATATCGCATACTGATCTGGTGTCTTTGTCTTCCAATCTATTCTGATAGTACTACCCTTCTTAACAAGATAGCTGGGCTCTCCCCACTTCAGTGTTTCTTCTATACTATCGATGTGATCTAGACTTTTGGCTTCTTCGATAATCAACTTCCTGAGATGTTTTAGTGACCTTCTTATTTCAGGTTTGTACGATTTGAACTTTTCGGTAACCGAAGGATTCGTATGGATCTTCATCTGGATTTCTAGTTATATCATCAAGTTACAGATTACCATGATTATCTTAGTATTTCTAGCGAGATAACACGGAGTGTCAAAAGCAAAGTTCAAAAAACACCTAGCTGAACTCAATATAGAAGAGTTACGTCATGAGCTATTTGATCTATATGATAAGATCAAGGAAGTGAAGACGCACTATGCCATGGAGCTAGGGTCAGAAACTGATCGCAAGCGACTATACGACAAAGCTAAGGCTGACATAACTGCTAAGTATGCAACAAAGTCGTACCGCCGTCCACGCCGTCCTCGCATACAGAAGATCAATGCCATACTTCGGAAGATGAAACAGACCGCAGTCTTCAAGCATGAGCTGATAGACTTGTATCTCTTTGATATCGAGCAAGCCATGGTCTTCATAGCTAAGTATGGCTTTTACTCTCAGACCCTGGCCAACCATATCACATCAGTATATAAGTTAGCGGCTCAACTGATCGCTCAAGAAGAGATGTATAGCGATTATGAAGAGAGGACCGACCGGATACTGACGAGAGCTCAACTAATCCCTGATTTGCACTGGGATCTTGATGAAATAAGACAAGATTTTTTCCGCTAATCTGTCCGTCTGCTATGTATTTATCCGATGAGATAATTACAGCCCCTCAGGTCAGAAGCATCCAGTCTACCAAGTATCTCAACTCCTGTATCGTGTAAGATGCCGAGATCATCAGTTGCTATAAATGGCATAGTATCTATGTTAGCCAGATCTATGAGACATATCCTGCCCCTTTCACCTTGAGGAAGGATAGTTAGTGGGTCTGAAGCATCAGTGATGAAAACTTGCATACGATCATTGAGCTCGAAGTTCTTTCCATCCTTACAATATAGTTGAGACATACACTCAGTCATTCCGTATTCTGAGATGATGTGGGCTCCTTCAAACTTTTGTTTCAACTGATGATGTAATTCTTCTCTAGTAATCTCACGTCGATTTTTTTTCATGCCTCCCGTTTCTATCACGATTGGAGTATTTACGAAAGTGTGACTGTACTGATCTATATAATCAAGCAGGGCAAAGCTCACCCCAAAGAGTACCACCTTATGACCTGCGCTATCAAGAGTATGTAGGTGTTGATGTAGCGCACTTAGGTCATCAAGGTAGTAATGCGTGCGCTTGAGCGCACCTCTCAGCATAAAGTCCTCTACCATACAGAGCAAAGAAGATGAAGGATTTGCATGGTAGTTAGGAAGTAAGGAAAGAAAAGAATACTCCTCGACGGATGAAAAAGTCTGCGTCCAGATGTATCTAGTATTAGCAGTGTAGTCCGATAGACTCCTGACGTGGTGCTTACTCCTCGTGGCTGCAGTTGTGCCACTAGAGAAGAAAGTAGCTTCTTGCTTCCAACTGCCAGCTCTGATATCTACACTTTTAAAAAGTTGAATCGGAAAAAAGGGGATCTCTCTAACAGTTTTGGGTGTAAATTCGTTATACCTTACGTAGGAGACAAAGGAACTATAGTGTGGGTTATGTCTGATGTGATAATTGTATAACTTCAGGGCCTTGTCTTCAAACGAAAGACTTTCATCAGAGATATATTGCAAGATATGAGAGCGATCAGAAGTGCTAGTCATGATATTGCCACTTGGGCTGCTGCAAGTATAGTCATCTTAGTGGTCTTATGTGGGTGTGGAGCTGATACAGGTGATGGTAATAATGCCCCAACCCTAACTTATGTGACCTTAAACAAACCTGCCTTTTTTCAAGGTGAAGGTATCGGCAGTGATAGCATAGTAGTCAGACTGAACTTTGAGGATATAGATGGTGATATAGAAGGCTTGAGTAGTGGAAACATACCTGATAATATTGTTACAATAGATACTCGCACAGGAGATGAAGATCAAGCATCATTCCCTTCATTTCCAGATGAACTCTCAGGAGGTCAACGAGGTCAGCTCGATCTGACGATCCCGGCTACTTGTTGTCTTTTTGAGATATTAGACCCTTGTACAACTGGTCAGGATACTTTTAATATATTTCCCTATGAGATCTTCATAGTCGATGGGCGTGGTAATCGCAGTAATGTAGTTACGACAGATCCTGTGATGCTGCTTTGTCCGTAATCCAGTCGATACCCTTCTTTAGTTTTTCTTGCGTCCTACTTTCTGGGCTTCCGTCCGCCGGTTGAAAATTATATAACCAGTCTGCTTGTGGTGGCATCGACATGAGGATGGATTCTATACGACCATTGGTCTGCAGTCCAAACTTTGTCCCTCTATCATACACCAAATTAAACTCTACATATCGTCCACGCCTTACCTTCTGCCAGTTCTGGTGCTCTTCTTGATAAGGCCTGTTATAATTAGAAAGGTATAACGGTCGATAGCAATCCAAAAAAGAGGACCCTAACACTTTCGTAAATGACCAGCACTCTTTTTTACTGTATCCTTTTTCATCATTGAGTCGATCATAAAAGATACCTCCTATGCCCCTAGTTTCTTGCCTGTGAGGTATGTAGAAGTAGTTGTCAGCCCAAGTCTTATACTCTTCATATATATCAGGGCCAAGTTGATCGCAGGCACTCTTCAATGTCATATGAAAGACCTGAGCTTCATCTTCATTGATATAGTGTGGGGTCACATCGATGCCACCTCCAAACCACCAAAGACCTTGGGCAGTTTCAAAGTATCGTACATTCATATGGATGATAGGAACCCAAGGATTCTTAGGATGAAGAACTATAGACACGCCAGTTGCATGAAATTCTACTGGAGATATACCTAGTCCAGATGCTATTTTCTCAGGCATCATACCTTCGATACCCGACCACATAACGCCTCCCTTCTCTATGTGCTTTCCTTGTATGACTCGAGATCTACCTCCTCCACCTTCCTCTCTTTGCCACACGTCTTCGATAAACTTTCCTTCACCATCCAGCTCTTCTAATCCCTCACATATACTATCCTGCAGATGCTGCATCCACGAAAAGATAGTTTGTCGATCTGCATTATGATCCATAGTGCTCTAGCAGGTCAGAGACCACTTTTTTGCTGTTGCCCACAAAGACTTGATCACCAGCGATCCATACTGGTCGCTTTAGAAAAGTGTATTCGTCGAGGATGAGTTGCCTAAAGTCCTTTTCTTCTAAAGTTCTCTCATGAAGATTTTGAGCTCGGTACTTTCTTGATCTCTTGCTAAAGACAGCTTCATACCCTCCACTGAGAGATGCGATTTTATCAAGATCCTGGGCAGTGATATTATTCTTCTTGATGTCTACTTGCTCCCAACTATCAAGATCACTTACCTCCTGCATAATCCTCTTACAAGTATCACAGGTAGATAGATAGTAGACCTTTTTCATCCTATGAATGAGATTTTTTATGGTCTGCCAAAAACTTGGCTAGTCCAATATCAGTGAGCGGATGATTCAACAATCCTATGATCGCCTTGAGAGGACACGTAACTATATCCGCACCTGCCAAAGCTGACTGAACGATATGCTTAGAATTCCTGATCGACGCGGCAAGTATCTCAGTTTCGTAGCCTTGTATAGCATACATCTCGGCTATCTCTCTGATCAATTGTATACCATCCCAAGTAGTATCGTCGATACGACCTATAAAGGGAGAGATATAGCTTGCTCCTGCTTTGGCAGCCAGGATAGCTTGACCTGCAGAAAAAACTAGCGTACAATTCGTCCTGATATCATTATCGCTAAACCACCTTATGGCTTTTATCCCATCTTTTATCATAGGTACTTTAACAACGATGTTAGGAGCGATTTTAGCTAACTCTTTACCCTCTGACACGATGCCCTCAAAGTCTGTAGCGATCACCTCTGCGCTAACATCCCCATCAACTACGTCACAGATCTTAGCGTAGTGATCTTTTATATTACTATCTCCTGTGATGCCTTCTTTAGCCATCAATGATGGATTAGTGGTGACACCATCCAGTATACCAAGATCTTTGGCTTCTTTGATCTGATCTATAGATGCAGTATCTATGAAAAACTTCATTATTCTATGATTTTAGATGATTATAGACGTGTATTCAAATAAGATAACCTGATCAGGTTTTACTGATGCGCACTCAGTACGACGCTCTAAGGAGGTTAGGTGATAATGCTCGATGATATGCTCTTAGGCTATCTAAAAAAGAAAAGTGAGGAGTCATACCAAACCGCTACAACCTCCTACCCTTGCTGCGTTTCCACCCTGGGGGAATTCAAAGGGAGCTGGCTGTACGATCCTCACCGACCGCAAAGGTATACTATCTTCTAAAAACACAAAGTAATAGGCTAACGCATTATATCGGATTGCATATTCTGCAGGTCTTTCATGATAAAATCTCTGGCTTCAGCCCACAAAAGTTCTTCGGCCGGCGGTATAGAGATAAAGATGGGTTGCTTTTTGACTGGATGCTCAAGTCCCATGCCTGTGCAGTGTAGATATATGAAACTAGGGTCTTCTATAGGTAATCCACCATACTTTCGATCTCCTATGATAGGACTTCCGATGGATGATAACTGCACTCTGATCTGATGACTCCGACCAGTCATAGGATGTATACGATATAGGTATTTTTCTCTCCAAGCCCCAGACAATTGAAAGGTCAACTTCGCTTCCTTAGCTCCTTTGACACCTTTTTTAACAATAGAAGATCTGTTTTTAGTGGAATCTTTCCTCAAGTTATGAGTGATGAGCCCCTCTGGATGCGTACTTCTCACAGAAGTTAAAGCGTGATACATCTTTTTGACCTCCCCTTCTCTAAAAGCAGTTGTCACTCTAGACAGCGCTTTTGATGTTTTACATAAGATAAGACAGCCACTTACTGGTCGATCTAGTCGATGAGCTGCATGAAGGTATACGGCACCAGGCTTATCATATGTAGTCTTGATGTAGTCCTTATAGTAGTCAAGTATAGTTTGATCTCCAGTCTTATCACCTTGTACCAAGATGCCCGCTGGTTTGTATACAGCGAGCAAATGGTTGTCCTCATAAAGAATCATCCCACAAACTTATATAAGTATCATCGACTCCTTGTATAGTGGTACATAATACTTGGCACATTTTTTGAATGTATAAAGTGAGTTTTGGTTATTAAATGAGTAGTGCCCGGATATATAGTTATTCGGGCATTTTTTTTGCCTCTAAAGTTCCTCTCTTCTCTATAATTACTCTATCTAATTGACAGTCGAAATTTAATTAGCCTTATTCTTAAATTTCACATATAATCTGTAACTTACAGTAACTCATTTAAATCCAACTTATATGAATATTACCTACACGGAACTCCGCAGCATCAAACACAAACTACCAACTGGAAGTATCGCTCGTATAGCAAGCGAACTCGAGTTAAATGAACAAACTGTTAGGAATTACTTCGGGGCGCAAAAATATCGCGATGGCGATGTAGTCGGCCTTCATCGCGAACCAGGCCCTTCAGGAGGTATCGTCAAACTAGAGGACGAAAGAATCCTGAAACTAGCAATGAAAATCTTGAATCAGGAAAACTAATAAGTAGAGAAGCCCTTTCCATCTTGACGACGGAAGGGCTTCTTTATAATAATTCTTTCAAAAAACTAGAAACTCCAAAATTGTTAGATACCTAATACTGAGGCATCTCGTATCAGTATTCTTCTTCTATTCATACTGATAATGTTAGATCTTTTAAGATCATTAAGTATAGTCGTGACTGTCTGTCTGGAAGTACCAGTGAAGTCTGCTATATCTTGTTGTGTATAATTGTGCTTTAGTAAGAGTTCGTTGATACCTACTTTGTTACCATAGATTTCTGCATTCTCTTTCAAGAAGTTGAGTATTCTTGTCCGAGCGTCTTCTACGATAACCGACTCTAACCTTAACTGGTTTCGTCGTAGTCTGATACCGACTAAATCAAACAGAGCCATAGCAACTTGGGCATTTTGCTCCATTATTTTCCTAATCGCTTCAGACTCCATCTTGATAACTGTAGTCTTGCGATCTAGAGATTGAGCCATAGCCGATCTGGTCTTTTCTCCAGATAAGCTGCCCTCACCAAATATCATTCCCGCATGCGATATGGTTCTTATGACCTCCTTACCCATACTTTGATGAGCGCTGATCTTAATCATACCTGCACAAACATGGAATATACTATCACTTGGTTCATCTTTGTGGTACACCACTTCGAACCTTCTCATATCGAGATATTCAGAGTGTCTACAGAGATATGCTAATTCTTCTTCCTTCGCTAGCCTTAGAAAAGGAACTGACCTAATGAACTGTCTTAACAGCGCACTAGCCTCGGTTGGTTTTAGGGATGTCATAGTTTTCAATTGTACTAATATGACAAGTGAATGACAGCTCAACCCCTACTTAAGTTGAAAACTACATGACAAGCAATAAAATACAGCCCTGACTATCAACAAGTTATGAGTGCAAAGAAATTATCCTATCTAAATGTGTAATGTAATCTAGATGACCTAGATGATGGTGATCCTAGATACGGACCCGAGGAGTTACTATAGTTCTGCTAAAGCCACCAAACACCCCAGTAGCTTTGTCAATATTTGGAATTTCTCTTGGACCAGTAGGTAGATTTGATCCTGGATTAACGAGCCTACTATCCACCCACTCATTGTAGTCTATCAGTTCCTGACTCACCGTCAGAATTTCTAGATGTAATCTAGAAAGTGCTTCTACTCCTTCCATACTACTTACTTCTTCACCATCTTCTAATGGCTCAACTGTTCTTAACCTGAGTGTGATATTATTACGTGACATCCGACTCTCATCTATGGTGATGCCCGTCTGGTGGATATATCGATTAACTGCATTGCGCTCAGAGAGAATCTCAGTGATCTCCATGGGACTCGTTTCAGGGCCATCAGTAACAACAACGTTTCCATCTCTATTGATACGTACAATACTGACTAGTCTCTGAGGGACAATCCTGTAGTACGCGGGAAGTGTGGTGGGTGGCTCAAAGGTAATCCTCAACTCTACTTCATGATGTGAAAATCTATTATCTATTGGGAATCTTTCGATAGAAAGTACATCTACAGCAAAATCTACAGATACAGGTATCGAAGCAGTAGCGACTATCGTATCCATATCTTCGTCAGGTACGATAATCTTTACTTCATAGTCACTTCCTTCTGAAACTCTAAAGTCTTCATTAACAAGATGGTACTTCTCACTGGTTTCATTGAAAGCCATATCTATAGAACCACCTGGTACATCATCACCAGAAAAGGTAGCAATAGCGTCTCGTCTATCTATATTCTGTAACTGACTACCTATGGGAACACTTTCGAGAAGTTGAACAGCCACAATCTGATGAGGAGCTAGCTCCGAGAGGAGGCTATATTCGAATGCTCTTTCCGGCGGAACTGAAAAAACAAACTCGTCTCTACAGCCGGTAGAGATCAGGATAAAAAAGGTAGTTAGTAGTAGGTACTTATACAACTTCTCGGATTGACTATATTAAGACGATACAATTCGGCCAATGTCACAACAGAAATAATGCAGGGAGATAAAATGCAGGAGATAAAGATATAGGTATCCTATATCTGATGCAAACATATAAATACCTGATAAAAAAGAGGGTTTCTACTTAAAAACTTATCCCAAGACTTACATACGGCACAAATGGCAAGACGCTAATTTGCTCATTATTATATGTGCCACCCGTTTCGTCAAAGACAACATCGATAAAGTAAGGGTTTCGTCGAGCATAAGCATTGTAAACGCCAAAAGACACTTTCTGGCTCCCCCAATCGAACTTCGAATAAAGATTAACGCCTAGGTCTAGTTTATGATAAGGAGGTAAATCAACGTTATTAATAGCCGGAATGATAGGAACCCAGATAAACTGACCATTGACAACGATAGGATCGGTAGAGGCTGGTACGGTTGTAGGTAAAGGAGAACCATAGGTCCAACCCGCACTAAATTCAAGGTTAGAGTTAAGAGACCCTAACACGTTGATGTGAAATAGATGTCTCCGATCATTGGAGGCTCTAAAGGTTCTTCCGTCATTAATCTCAGGGAAAGTTCTTTCGGATCGATTTAGAGTGTAGGCGATCCACCCTCTGATAACTCCTACCCGCTTCTCTAGTTCTATCTCGATACCTCTAGAATGTCCACTCCCAACTGGCACATCTGCTTGCCAGTCGACTTGGCCTGATATATCTAATGACGCACCTTGTGCGAAGCCCGTTACATTATCCAGAGATTTAGTATAGCCAGAAAGGCGAAGCACGAAGTCATCGATGATATTAGCTTCTATGGCCAGAGATAGCTGGCGAGATTTTTCTGGCTCAAGTAGTTCTGTAGAAGGCAACCACACATCACTTGGCAAGCCTAGGCCAGCTGATGAAAGCAGATGAAAATACTGATCAGTCTCACTAAAACCTAACTTAAAGTTGATACGAGGGCTAGCTTGCCATCGCAGCGAAACTCTTGGCTGCAGGCTGAGAAAGCTCCCGTCACCGACTTTTATAGCCGAAAAGTGAGCACCTAGGTTAGCTGTAAACGTTGGGCTGAATCGCACTTCGTTTTCTACAAAGACTCTGTACTCATCTCCTTCAAATGTTTCAAAGTCAGATCTCGCCTTTATATCATCTACAGTGATAAGGCCATCATCATTGAGCAGATCGTCCAGCGTCGATGAAAGATCACTGCCGGGGGTAAGACTATGCTTCGTGTAGTTCGCCCCTACCTTCAGATAATAAGACGGATTGATGAACCAATCTAGATCATAGGATACGATGATATCCTTGATCTCAGAAGAGAAAAGTCGAGAATTATATCCTCTTGAGGACTCAATATTATTATCCCGAGTTATAGTCCTAACAAAATCAAAGTTGTCAAAACTGAACTGAGTAGTACTCAAACTAAAATTACCAAAGGTCTTATTGTTATAGTTAGATGTAAGTCGTACCGTACCTATGATATTACCCCACTCTACATCTGTCTGATCTAGTTCCTCTATCTCTCCAGCATCAGTGTCTAAGAAGCCCGTTACCTCATTAGCATACTTATCCTGACCTCCATATAGACTCACATATACTTGGTGCTTCTTTCCGATCTCCGCGTTGAATTTTGCATTGATATCATAGAAAAAGAAATTAATCTGACCATCCTCTCTATTTCTCTCAAATTGATAGCGACTTAAGGGTCGTAACCAAGGATCTATGATGGTTCTTCTAGCAGAAAGTAAGAAGGAACTTTTTCCTTGTTTGATAGGGCCTTCTACGGTTCCTCTTATCAATAATGGAGATATAGCAGCATCACCTTTTATTTCATTCTTGTTGCCTTCCTTTGTACGGATATCAAACACTGAACTGAGCCTTCCTCCATATCGAGCTGGAAATCCACCTTTGATGAGCTTTGCACTTTTTATAGCTGAGCTGTTGAATATACTGAACAGGCCTAAGGCGTGACCGGTATTATATACTGGTACACCGTCTAGCAAAATGAGATTCTGATCAGCGCTACCTCCACGTACTTGCAATCCTCCAAAACCATCCACTTGAGATGATACTCCCGCCCGACTTTGTGCTAATCTGATTATATCTGGTTCGCCTGCTAACGATGGCAGGCTACTGAGCATCTCCAGGGGCATCTCAGCAAAGTCTTCGCTATACTTTGATTCTTTAGGGATCTCGCCCAGGATAACAACTTCATTGAGCAAGGCACTTGTCGACAACTCTGCATCGATGATCACATCTTGGGTAAGATTTATGTCGACAGTATAAGTCTCGTATCCTACGTATGAGTATTGTATCTCATAGACGCCCACTGGGAGTGTTAAGCTGTAATATCCAAACTCATTAGAAGAAGTACCATAAACAGGCTCGATAGTACTTGCATTAGCATATACCAGATGTTCTCCAGAATCGGCATCCTTAAGATACCCACTTATCGTGGCCATCTTTACTTGAACAATCACCTCTTCTTTTCTGAGAACTATCTGATTACCAACTATGCGATAAGAGATATCTGTGCCCACAAGCACATTATCTAGCGCTAAACCTAGCATCAGCTGATTAGCAGATAATGTCACCCTTTTGTTAGGGGGAATGATCCTTGAATCATAGGAAATACCTACACCACTGTTAGCACTGAGTACCAGCAATGCACTATCTAAAGGTATCTCGACAAATTCCGTTGTAACCCGCTGCTCATCAGGGAGATTTTGGGCGTGCAGTGGGTTTGTTAAACAAAGGGCAACAACAGATATCGTACATACCCATAGGATGTCTAGATATCTTAGAGCAAAAAACAATATTATCCTTCTACTTATTGTTGCTCAAATATAGCACAATTGATACCACTCCTGCCTTGAGAAAATGTCTTGCGGGATGGTAAAAAGAGATATTTACGAAAGTGAAGTAGTCTGAAACAAGAAGAGTCTACTCTTCTATATTACATGCTCCATCCACACGGATGACACTTCTATCCATCTCATAGAATGAAATCACCGGGTATGCGCCCTGCATAGCATCTAAGATTTCCTCCATAGAGTCATGAGCAGGTATAGTAGCTGTGTATGGACAATTAAGTCTTTCAGGTTCAGTGAAGTCAAAGGATACTCCATATCTCATACCTAACGTCTCTAATACATCTTGGAGGTCTGCATCTTTGAAAACCATCATCTTACCACTAGCATTAAGTCCTGTACTTCCAATACTCTTAGATTTTTGAGCAACTTCATCATCAAAGTTGATTTCTCCCTCTTCGCCAGCATCAAGAAAAATCGTATACGACTCATCCCTAGTACTGAAAAGTTTTACACGACCTTCTCTAACCAAAATATGACCATTCTGATTGTTGTGGGTGCTTCTAGCCTTGAAGGAAGTCCCGAGTACTTCTGCATATGTGTCGTTACCAAGATCAATGGTAAATGGCTTGGAAGGATTATGAAGAACATCAAAAAATGCTTCTCCTGACAGCGCTATTTTTCGAGCATTGTCAGATTCTTCCAAGATCTTTATAGAAGCACCTTCAACTAGCCAGACTTTAGTATCGTCGAGGATTTCTGCATAGTGCTTTTCGTCTCCTGCTTTGATCTCTTGATAAGTCTTACTTGATAGACTTGATACACCCCAGATAATCAGTGCGGCTACTAAAGCTGCGGCTATACCTGCGATATACCTCCAATCCAATCCTGTGGGTGAGGAGTCTTTAGCGATCTGTGTCTTGGTCTTTTGGGTATTCGTTATCGGAGGAGTAACTGTCGGTTCTGCAGATCTAATTCTATCATAGAACGCTTGTTTGGCACCATCTTTGTTCCAATCTTTTGTAGGAAAGTAATTATTACTAACATTCCAGAGATAGGAAATCTCTTCTGATACAGTCTTAAGTTCTGGGATAAGATTTAAATGTTCCAGTTCGGTGTTCTCTGCAGCGGACAATTGGCCCGTAAGACGCTTATGCGTCAGTATGTAAATACGTGAATCCATCGTTTTAAAATATAAGGGTTACACATAGAGGACACTATTTTTCTGGCCTCCCCCTACTCCTTAACACATTAAATTTAATTATAATATCTAAACAAGGTATACTTCTACCTCATTTCTAAGGATTTTTAACGCTTTAGAGATTTGGTTTTCTACTGTTTTAACACTTATCTCCAAAGCATCGGCGATTTCCTGATAGGACATGTTCTCAAATCTGCTCATCCCAAACACTAGTTTACACTTGGGAGGTAATGCTTCTATAACCGAGAAGATCTTTGTTTCGAGCTCATCTTTTTCGAGATAAGCTTGTCCAGAAGGTACGTTGGATACTATATCAACGGCTGCGTCTTCATCATCATTAGGCACGATGCGCTTTCTCTTGATATAATTAAGGGCTCTATTGACAGCAGCGCGTCGCAGGTACGGCCTAAGCGCTGTTTGAATCTGAATGGAATCTCTCTTCTTCCAAAGATCGAAGAAGATATCCTGCACTACATCACGTGCAGCTTCATAATCATGTATGACTCTATACACTACCGCGCAGAGATAATCGAAAAACCGATCGAAAAGGTGTTCGATCGCTTTTTCATCATTGTTATTCAGTAGTTCAAGAATCTGATCGTCGTCCAAGTGATTCATCTGATGTGCAAGTTACTTAATAGACGCTACTTTAAGCCAATGGATACATGTTAGATTATATTTATATGTTGATCAAAGGGCTTTATTTCATTATTTATCTGTCCTTCATAGCATCTACTCTATCAACGCTATCTATGTTATTTGGGCTATTACGCGTGACCACATGGTCGAGTAGTTTTGATAGGTCTTGTATATAAAGCTGAACTTGCGTTTCTTTGCCTTCGTTTTAAATCACGGTGATTGTAGCTCAGTTGGTTAGAGCGCCGGATTGTGGTTCCGGAGGTCGTGGGTTCGAGACCCATCTTTCACCCAAATATTTTATGAAGCTTCGCCTTTCGCGGAGCTTTTTTTATGCACATCTATTGGTAGCGCTACTACATTGATCAACGTGATCTACCTTTGTCAAAGTCACCTTTGGGGATATCTATGTCATACATCAATAGAGCTACTGAGAAACTCTCCCACCTTAGATGGCTCATGAGCGCTTGGACTATTGATCATATTGACTCCCCGCTTCTCAGAGATTTTTACGATCATGTAGTGGCTTGCGAGGCTCATATATCATACAAAACCGAGGAGCGGTTGGCACTAGCCCTGTGCTCTTACTTTGGTCCAGCATATCTCATCGCTTACCAGCCGACTACCTTCTCACCTCTGTTCCTAGAAAAAATATCCTCTGATCTAGAACGGCTTTCGATAGTTGAAGACTTATCTCCGAAAGTGAATAATGGAGACCACATGATCGTCAAAACAAAGAGCCAAAGCCAACATATCAGTAGAGTAACGCCCTTGCTCGTGCAACGCGAAGTGAGGATACCTGAAGAAATGAAGCTTGAACGCAATGTCAGGATAGACTTGTGGTACTTTAAAGCTTACTGGTATGATCACCGAGTTAAAGAAGCCATCGACATTAATTTGTCGCCTTATCCTAAAAGATGGAAACTGGGTGTCAGTAGACCTCTTGCTGAGAAGTCATAGATGCAGCCAACTGAGAAACCGTCTGCCGCAAAGATGAGAGTGCCTCACTCTGGGATTGGATAGACAAGGTAAGTTGATCGTAGTGCGATTGATTAGCCTCTTCTTCTTCGATCAGCACTGATGGTGACCATCGAGAGATGGCGCTCCAGATCTCTTGTATATCATTAAAGCTGATGAAGTCAGGCAGGTCCCTATCATCTTTACTCAGATAGATACCTTGTGCATCATTAGTTGTACATCTAACGATGTGTATGCCACTCTCTAGTGCTACGACATATATACGCTTAGAAGATATACTGGACTTCCATGCTTCTTTGGGCATTCTTCTAGCAAAAATGATATCACCCTTTCGAAGACATCTCGAGATGCGATCCGTGTTACACTGAAATGCAACATCTATATTCTGTCCAACCATCTCAGCTGGCAGCGCCCAGTTCGTCCATGTATAGTTGTCTAGATTGTCATGCTTTATAGCTCCTGCGAAAGCAGAAAACTCATGAGCATGTATATATCTAACAAAAGATTGGGGAGATCTACTGATGCCGTTGATATCTGATCTTGTTATCTCACCGATACCTGTAAGTAGATAGTGGCAGTTGATACTATATGCCTCGGTGACCTTTTGAATCATGGGCAATGTCGCCTCTCTTCTACCCTTCAGAATATCATTAAGGCTTTGGGGGTAAGTCTCGATCCCAAGGGCAAACTGCCTAGCAGATCTTACTTTTCCTTGTTCTTTCAGCCAATGAAATGCCTCGATAAATCGAGTAGTGATGGGGTCCTGAGATATCATAGTTCACCCCAAACATATATAAAATTTATCTAATATAAAAATCGCTGTATGATCTCTCCATTATTCGCTTTGCTCTCTTTCTGATTTGGGTATGATACCCAGTTCTTCACCCATGTACTGAGCAAATCTTGCAATGTCATTAGATAGATGAGGGTCATTAGTTCCCTTATAAAAGGTATCGGCTAGGCCTCTCAGTGTATGATAAGTCATGCGATGCATCTCCCCTACTTCAAAGTTTTTGTCCCAAAGATTTATCTGCAGTGTTTCCAGTTTTGATTTATCAAATAGAGAAAGGAAAAACGCCTTGGTAGCAGCTTCCTTACCATTCGATGGAGGATCATCACTCACCCAAGACATATCTACAGGCACATTGTTCTCGTCCAAGGTTACACTTAGTTTGATTTCAACTTTTTTCATAACGATATAGGTTTCAATTGGGCTCCTGCATGTTTAAGTAATCTTATCACTCCTGTTGAGCCTCCGAGATGGCCCGCACCAAAACTAAAAAAAGAAGGCTCCTCGACATGCTTATCAAGGATTCTCTCACCGATGATCCTGTTACGTTGATCTATAAGTAAGCGCCGATCAGGCCCGAGTGATGACTTCGACAGCTTGTATAATGCATCTATATCTTGTGAAGTATATACCTGAATTAGTTTTTTCAGGTGTTTCCTTGTTGTCGACATTTTTTTAGAGATTCGCACAAGATGAAGGTATAGAAATCCTATGTCCATCGATCTTAAGACCTCAACTTGCTCCAAAGGAGACTCGATGCCGTCTACTTCTTTGTCTAGAGACACCGCAAGATCCCAGATCCTTTGATCCAAGGAAGGAAACTCACTCTGTCCCGACAAACCGACCTGTATCGCCGTCAGAATAAAAAGTGGGTGGAACTTTTTCATCATATTGATATCCACTTTCGTAAATCTTTCAATAGCCACCTGTATCTTCGCCCACCTTCTCGTAGATATGTACTCATGCAGATTTACTTCTGCAGGAAGTAATGTCCAAGGCTGTATGATCAGGCTCGCCTCCTTACTAAGTGAAGACTCTGTATATATCCTGTGATAGCTCTTGATGCGCTCAGATAGTAGCGGCCAGAATACATGACAAGCCTCATGGCCAAGATGAACAGTTCCGACAATGAATGAAGGCTCACTCTGCTCTTTCGTACGAACCTCCCAATGTAAACTCGACTTGCTCAAATGCTATTAGTCGTAATGAAAGGGAAGCACTTTAGATTTCTTCACCTTCGATAAGGTCATCAGTGTCCTTAGTTTTTCTACTTCAGCGATCTGTGACAGCTTCTTGAATAAAAGTTGCTCATAGTCTTGTATATCCTTACAGATAACTCGCAGTATGGCATCACCATCACCAGTGATGATATAGCACTCTGTGATTTCATCGATCATCTGCACCTTAGAAACAAAATTATCAAGTGCATTTTCTTTTTGCCATGCCAAAGAGACTAATACAAACGTGCTTATGTTGAGTCCAAGCTTCTCGGCATTGACCTTCGCATGATAGGATTGTATGACGCTTGACTGCTCTAACTTCTTTACCCTTTCAAGAGTGGGTGCAGGAGATAATCCGATGCGCTTTGACAATTCTAGGTTAGTGATTTTGCTGTTCTCCTGAAGAAGTCTCAGGATTTTGAGATCAATATTATCGAGTTTTACTTCCACGTGTATTGTATTTAAAATATAATTCTTGCAAAGATAGATTTTCCTCTCATTAATTTTTGGATAAAGTCTAAGTCCTACGTTTAATTTTATTGGCTGGACAATAAAATTTGGTGCACCTCGAGCTACTTAGCACTAAATGACCTACTGTTTATCTACATAATCGAAGTAAACCTCATACCCTACTGATGACAAAACAATGACTCGTACTAACAATGACTCGTACTAAAGATCATTTGATATTCACTTGCTACTCAACATGATAGAAAAGATGAACTAACTTCTTACCACTGCACTCATCAACTACACCTAAGTGCCTAGCAACTCATACTTAAGGGGCCTAATTACTCTATCAAATGAAAATCATAATCGCTCCGATGACAGTGGCAACATATAAGAAGTATCTATAAACTTGCTCCGAAAACAAGCCTACTATCTTAAGGCCAACCCAAAATCCAATAAACAGACTTGGAACAATCAACATACTACTTCGGATACTACTTATATTGATGGTCTCCCATGAGTATATATGTATCGGCACTTTGACGAGATTGATAATTAAAAATAGCCATGACGATGTGCCGATAATCTCATTCTTGGGAAGACGGGTAGCTAGAAAAAACATATTTGCGAAAGCGCCAGCAAGATTACCGATCATGCTAGCAAATCCACCGGCGACTCCAAGCCCACCTGCAAACAAAATGCCTTGGGGAAATGGTCTACCACTCTTCAACTCACGGATGAGCATCAGCAACACACTGATCAACACGATGATGCCAAGCCATAACTTAAATGCTCCTGCATCTAGTCCATCACCAAGCACTCCCGCAAGGACCACACCTATGATCATAGCAGGTAAAAACTTGGCGAGATAGGACCACTTGGTATACCGGCGATAGTAAGTGACAGCTAGTACATCTCCGACTAAAAGAAGCGGTAGAAGTATACCCGTTTGTTCCTTGGCATCATATACTAGGACAAGTAGAGCTACCACGATAATACTCACGCCCTTTAATCCTGCCTTAGCCGTACCCAGTAAAAATCCCGCCGTCCATATCGCTATCAGCTCTATAGTCGTAAGGCCCATCATAGTCTCACATAGTAGACGTCATCAGAAGTCCGCTTTATCCCCGTCACCTTAAATGCGCCAGGTGATCCATCACAGTCTTCGACAAGATCAAAAACATGGCAAGCTTTGGGCAACTTCGAAAATATCAGCGTAAACGCTGATGAACCCGCTGCGGTAATCGTCCAAGTGGGAAACATCGAAATCCCCTCGACATGTACAAGTGAAGAAACATGATCTGAGTGAAGATCAAACAGATACGTACTTGGCCAGATGCGTATGCCATCACCTCCAAGCATACTCGTATAGATACAGTGTACGATGACCTGTCCTTCTACCTCCGTAAGCCGCTGTAGGTCTTCTAGGAGAGCTGGCGCGATCTCTACTTTGGGTCTTGATATTATTTGAGCCATATCTATCTGCTATGCGCGAAGATACTATGGAGGCACCAATTGGCCGTCATATTTGATTTCGAGGCTAAAAAACCTTAATTTCGCGGGCTTTAGAGTGAAAATTAGGTGATTCCTAATGATCTCTAATGGGGAATATTTTTTTATCATAAAGATCAACATGAGAAGAAAGAAATTTGAAATGGGTGTAGGCAAGTACTACTTCAATGTCTTATCTGGACCACAGACTGTAACTATTCACCGAATCGAAAAAGATGCAGCTATTAATATGTTTCAGACATATAAGAAGCTAGGAAAAAACTGTGAGTGGTTAGGTAAATGGAACGGTAAGAAATTCGAAGAGAACGAATTGCCAGCATAAGTTTCAACTTAACTTACATGTCGAAAGCGCGGTATCTATAACTACTAGATACCGCGCTTTTCTATTATATAGTTATCTGAAGATTTTCACCTCACTAATAAGATCGTCCCTGTCACTTCATCAGCAATGCGAGTAGCATCCTCTAAGAAGCCCATATAGCTGAACCTCCAGACGTATTCTCCTTCGGAAGCATCATCACCATTTATTCTTCCATCCCAACCTGCAGCTTCTTCTGTTGACTCGTATACCAAAGACCCCCATCTATCAAAGACTTGCAGCGTCATAGATATGATCTCTATGCCTGACACAGTAAAAAGATCATTGACACCATCACCATTGGGGGAAAATGCATTGGGGATATAAAATCTTGTTGGACACTGAGAGATAGCCTGAAGACTATCGATCCCGCTACACCCCTCTTCGTCTGTTACTTCTAGGATTACCAGGCCTTCTTGTTCTATCGAAAAACTGGACTGTGTAGATCCATCTTGCCAGAGATAAGAGGAAAAGTCTCCACCTTCTATAGTTGCTCGATCTCCATCTAAAGGACACAAGACAATGTCAAACCCAAGATCAGGGCTTGGATTCTCATATACCTCCACGAAGACATCTTGTGGAAATGTTTTACAGCCACTGATATTACCAACTACTTGATAGAGACCTGCTTGTTCTGTTGTGATATCGGGTATGATAGGAAACTGTTCTTCAGCCGTAAAGTCTCGAGGACCCATCCACTCATAAGTAGCACCACCAAGATCAAATGCTTCTAGCTGTATGTCAGATCCTTCGCACGCTGAAGCATCAGGCACTGCTGAGATGTCCTGCCTGAGCGTGACCATCAAATCTCTAAAGCTCGTATCGATCTCATTAAAACAAAGATCCTCGATAACGAGCGAGACAGGATATGAACCCAGTTCATCATACTGGTATTCGAAGATATGTTCCTCTGATGTTGTTCCATCTCCCAGATCCCAGTAAACATCATACCGATCTTCTGGCAATCCCGTATCAAAAAATATCGTGTCATTGAGACACCCTCCTGGAGGTATCTGATTCTCGTTAATCTCTGTAAAGGATGCACCTCCGCTATAGGCGTATGACTCAACATTTCCATATCCATATGCCATAGCGATAATACCACAACCCGAAGTGAATAGTGTATGAGCACCAGCAGTAACCGGTATGATCGCAAAAGAAAACTCACCTGCGTCTCCTATCGGCTGAAAGCTAACTCCTCGATCACTCAGAGGCAAACCATCAATAAAGATCAGGTCCTCTTCGCCAGTTCGAGTAGTGACATTGATAAATTGCTCCGTGATATCGAAGAAACTAGAATTAAAGAGCGTTACTGTATCTCTGATTTGTTCTACCGTATTAAGAATCACCATGGACGGATCTCCGACGCCGCCATTACAATTAGAACCAATAATATACTGTGCCACCGAGATGGGTTTAGAGCCTTCCACAAATACGCCATCCGAGGCTTGAAAGTCAAAAAACTCACCTGCATCCAGACTTACATCTTGTGCAAAGCTGCCTTGTATCTCTATCTGCGTATCATCTTGCGACGCTATCACTCTATAGAGATCTACGGTTGTATTAGCGAATGGCGCTGCCACATATCTCGTACCCCAAGTACTGACAGGGTACATCTGCTCAAGAAGATTATCCATCGCCGTACATCCAAGCGGCACTTGGGACCAAGACGTGCCGGCATAAAGGGCGATATCCTTATCGGCACTCACTAGTGAACCTGTAAGATCATCTAAGGGGTTTGAAGCCCTTACCTGATATACTTGTCCCGCATTTAAGACGATAGTATGTGTTGATCCTGGTAGTTCAAGGTTTTGCGAGGTTGCCGTCTGGGTATATGTAACAGTAGTCTCATTTTCTGTCGCAACAATCAAAAATTCTGAAGGATGTGTGCCCGGACCAAATATACCCGGCGGTACCCCAGTAAAGGAGACTACATAGTACGATGACCCTATCGCCGTGACAGGCAAGACCACCGACGCCTCCGATCGCATCCCAAAATATTGGTGCATGTATACGGAGATGTCTTCTCGGGAAGTGATATGGATAGCATTATTACTGACAAACTCAGATCCTACAGTCTCTGCACTAGCTGGCATCTGTACCACTGTCACATTATTAGCCCCTACTGTAAATTGTTCTGACCAACCCAATCCAGGTATTTCGATGGTCCCAGATGTAGCCACACGTGAGGTAATCATCAATACCATGTCATTCTGCCCAACGTCCCGATGCTCCATGAACCCTAACCAGAACTCCCTTCCTTCATTGGACTGACCAATGACACCATCTCCCAAGGTCATCAAGAAAAGGAGAAGGAAAACTATCTTTCCACTTTCGTAAATATTCATTAGATGCGAAAAAGATATGTAGAATTATGACTTTATCAAGACTGTCATCTTATCTCATTGCCATAGTTGTCATCTTGATGATACCTTTTATTGCTATGCAACTAACTGATGAAG
Organism: uncultured Saprospiraceae bacterium; assembly: GCA_964470035.1. Taxonomy (GTDB): domain Bacteria; phylum Bacteroidota; class Bacteroidia; order Chitinophagales; family Saprospiraceae; genus JAJRXG01. Next base: position 5,160 of record CAYYBR010000001.1, on the reverse strand, counting down.
TCGATTGGTCAACTAATGACTTCATCATAGCCGCCTTTCTTCTCTGTACCTTTGCTATCATATATGAGATCATGAGAACAATGGTGACTACCAAGCAAAAGAGGAGAATAGGCCTTGGAATACTGGTCGCCCTCTTGATCTTAATCTGGGCTGAAATGGCGGTAGGCATCTTTGGTTCTCCGCTTGCCGGATCTTAAAATTCGCTTTGTCCGTAATCATAACAAAATAGAATACACCTTAGTCGTATTTTCGCCTAGATACTGTGAAAGAAAAGAGGTCATTACCAGCACTTGCTAAACCACCGATGGAATTGAGTGGTGAGGTTCAGTATGCACTAGACGCTCTAGAGCATTCGCACAAGTCCGTCTTCATATCTGGTCGTGCTGGTACTGGCAAGTCTACCTTACTTCAGTTATTTCGCTCGACGAGTAGAAAAAGAATAGCAGTGGTGGCACCTACAGGTGTAGCAGCACTCAATGTGTCTGGCCAGACTATCCACTCCTTCTTCAGATTTCCACCACGATTGCTTGATATTAATGACATCGTCAAAGTAAAAAATCGTAGACTCTATAAAAACCTTGAGATACTCATCGTCGACGAAATCTCCATGGTGAGAGCTGACATGTTTGATAACATGGATACCTTCCTACGAGTAAATCGCGAGAGCCAAGAGCCTTTTGGAGGCGTCAGGGTTATCGTCTTTGGCGACCTCTTTCAACTACCTCCTGTAGTAGCTAATGAGTTCGAAAAAGCATATCTCCATGAACGATACAAGACGCCTTACTTCTTCTCCTCAAGGGCTTACAAATCCATCATGCACGAGATGGAGACCATCGAACTCGATACAGTCTATAGACAGAGTGAAAGACATTTTATCAATATCCTCGATCAAATCCGATCTAAGCAAATAGACTGGGATGATCTAGAAGATCTGAACAATCGTGTGATCAACGAAGGAGAAGACATCAAGCATGGAAGTATCACACTCACTACGCGTAATGATACCGCTCAACAGATCAATAAGGATCGTCTTAAAGACATAGAACAAGAAGGCATGCACTTCCATGCCGTCGTACGTGGAAGATTTGACCCCAAGATCTATCCTACCGATGTAAGCCTTCTGCTCAAGAAAGGTGCCCAAGTCATGACCCTAAAAAACGACCCTCAGCGACGTTATGTCAATGGTTCTATAGGGCACATCATAGAGATCGATGTAGACCATCTCGTACTCGAGATCGTAGATGAAAAAGAAGATGCGCATCGTATAGAACTAGAAAAGGCTACTTGGGAGATGATTAAATACAAGTGGGATGCAACCAAGAAATCTGTCGAGTCCGAAGTAATCGGCACCTTCGAACAGTACCCCTTAAAACTTGCTTGGGCTATGACCATCCATAAGAGCCAAGGAAAGACCTTTGAAAAAGTCTATATAGATATGGCAGGTGGCGCTTTCGAATTTGGCCAGACATACGTAGCTCTGAGTAGATGTAAGACGCTCGGCGGTGTTCAACTAAAACAACCATTGACACCGAGAGACATCATGGTGGATGAAAGGATCATCGGTTTTTACGATTACTGGCAACGATAACCCAACTCAACAGAATTACTATGGCAACTATGGTATGTCATGTCTAATGAATTCGAGTTGAATTAGTAGGAAGATTCAGTGTCATACTTATCTTCAGGAAAACAATAAAGTTCACATGCTCTTGTCGTCAAAAACTTTCTATCCGCTGCTTTTTGCCTTACTATCTACTTTTACTCTTTCAGCACAACTCAAACTATCTTCTCCAGAAGCAGTTGGGATGTCATCAGATAGGCTCGACTACCTTACTGATGTCATGCAAGATTTTGTTGACGATGGAGATCTTCCAGGTACTGTCGTTCTTGTTAGCAGAAGAGGAGAAGTCCCTTACTTCAAGGCATTTGGTGATAGTGATATAGAAGATGATGTACCTATGAAAGATAATACCATCTTCCGTATTGCATCACAGACTAAGGCGATCGTCAGTGTAGGCATTATGATACTACAAGAGCAAGGCAGGCTATTGATATCCGACCCTGTGGGTGATCATATCCCAGAGTTCAAAAAAACTACCGTAGCTGTGGCTATTGATTCTGGTGGCTATGAAGTCGTTCCTGCTGATCGACAAATCACTATAAGAGATCTGCTCACCCATACAGCAGGGATAGGATATGGCGGCGGACCTGCTGCTATAGAGTGGAACAAAGCAGGAATCCAGGGTTGGTATTTTGCTCATCGTGAGGAGCCCATCTTGGAGACTGTCAAAAAGATGGCCAGCTTACCACAAGAGGCACAACCAGGAGAAAGATTCGTATACGGCTATAATACAGACATCTTAGGCGCACTGATCGAAGTTGTATCTGGCGAGACTTTAGAAGATTTTCTACAGAGCAACATTCTTGATCCCCTCGGCATGACCGATACTCACTTTTACCTACCTCCAGAAAAAACAAATCGATTGGCGAAGGTATATTCTGCATCAGACGCTGGGCTCACGCTAGCTCCATCACCTGGTGGCATGGTAGGCCAAGGAGCCTATGTCGGAGGACCTAGAGTCAGCTTTTCAGGAGGTGCTGGATATCTCAGCACAGCGTCAGACTATGCTACTTTTCTACAGATGATGCTCAACAAGGGAACATATAAAGGCCACAGGATTTTGTCTAAGAAGTCCGTAGAACTCATGACTGTAGACCATCTAGGCGATATTGAGTTTCCTTGGACGGGTGGAACTGGATTTGGTTTGGGATTCTCAGTCTTAAAGGACTTAGGGGATCGCGGTGCTCTCGGTACCGTCGGCGAATATGCTTGGGGTGGAGCGTATCATTCGGTCTACTGGGTCGATCCTAAAGAAGAATTAATCGTAGTCTACTTCACTCAGCTGATTCCAGCAGGAGACATCCTCGATCATCAAAAGCTGAGGGCACTAGTGTATCAGGCGATCGTGGATTAATGACATGAACTTACTTCTAATTATACCGAGTTAATTATCACCTTTCAAATAATCAATTAGCGCGGGCAACAAAGTCAAGGGATCATCGACATCTTTAGCAGAGTTGTAATAGATTGACTTTTCATTGTCAAAATCAAAAACTCCACCTGCTGTAAATGAACCGACAAGGCCATAGTAATTACCTTTATCCCTCGTTGAACATTCTAGAAATAACATGTTTTCTACCCCTTCAATTTCGTTTTCAAAATTCACTCTTTCAATAACCTCACATCCTTTCATTTCGACGCTGTAATTATCATAAGTATATCGAGTCATCACAGCTTCAGAGATACTAGATTCTGAATTATAAACTTCGCTTAAAAGATTCATTTTACCCTTTTCCTGAAGGAGTTCTGCTATCCAATACAAATAATACATGTCTCTTTCGAAGAGAGAATACATCTCATCTGTATCAACGTTCGCATCATTACTAATTTGGTTAAAGAACACTCTATACTTTCCATTATCACTTCCATCACTCATAATCAGGGAATACAATTCTTGCCTAGAAGGAGCATCATGCTGAAGAAGGTAGTAGTCCAAAACATTATCATCTGGGTAAAAAATAGAGTCAGATATAATTTCTCCCTTATATTCTTCAACCTTATTATCTAGATATGCCTCGTACCAACTGAGGTTCTCTTCCTTAATGCTCAGGGTTGAATCCTGTTCTAACCACCCAACAGAAAGTTGAAAAAATGCGTTATCAGCGATTCCTTCTTCAGCCAAATCGAGAAGTCTTTCAAAATTCTCTTGATAAAAAGCTAAGGAGTCACTAAAACTATCATAGAAGTCACTTTCATAAGAACTTAGCGGTTCAGTATTTTCTAACAGATCAAAAAACATCGGCAAACTAGAATCAAGACTCCTATAGGACAGACTTTCTAATATGATCGTTTTGACAGATTCATTGTCGGTTCGATGATATAGAGTTGCTATGGCATTCTGAATCTCTTCACTCTCAAACTCATGGAGATTTGAAACCGTATAGTACTTCGTATTGTAAGGATCACTATCATCTACAAAATCAGATTCTAAAAAAGAAAGGAGCTGGCTTATATCTCCTTCCTCAAAATTATCATACGCCGCATAGGCGTCAAGTGCTTTAGCATGTGTTACGCTATCTTTAGAAACAAGGTCTGACATTATGAGATCATATTTTCGACTTGTAAAAGAGTTCAACAGATCTTGCTTTGATTCAACATTAAGACTTGAAATTATTCTATCCACATACTGATGATGATCGACTTCTGATGGAGTGATGAAAAGAAAATAGAAACTTAGATTATTAAAGAACAGTTCGATCTCAGAAGTCATATTCCTAGTGGAATCTGACAAATAAGTTAATCTCCAGCCCGGAAAATCCTCATCTTGTAATGAAGCTTCAAAAGAAACAAGACTATCAATCTTGTTTTCGAGTCCAAGGTTTTCTAAAGTAACCAAAGAATCATGAAACAAATGCTCTTCATATCTATCAAAACGAGTCAACTCTAGCGTCGCCGATGATCCATTTCCTATATCCGTACATTCATAATTCATGACCTCATTATCTCCTTCTTCAGATTTATAGATGTATCGGTATGAAGGAAATAATAAGGTAAAATTATCAGTAGTATCAACTAAAAGGGATAAATGCGGTTCTTCAAAATCATTAAAACTAAAAGCTGAGAAGAACTCTTCATTTTTTGATTTATCAGCGGAAGATTGCACTAAGGCATAAAGATAGACTCCTCTAATTATAGCTCTTACATAAACATCACCTCTGTCGGATTCTAATATTACATCCATGCCATTATACCCATCCTGCGATATCAATTCTTTAGATATTATATCTGCTTCAAAAGCAGAAGCAAAGGTTTCTACAACAATGTCAAGATCTGAAAACTCATCAGTATATACCACACCAGGCAGGTGATGATGATAGCGAACTAAGTAGCTATTCTTTCCATCTTCATCATATGCAGCCTTGTAGCTAATCTTAACTTTTCCCCTTTCCTCAAATCCAGGATAATCAACCACATTTTCTTGCCAAGGAACATTATTGTCAAAATAATAATTAAAAAATCCTTCCTCTGAATTCTGCATGCTCCATTGATTACTTGTTTCTAGAAGCTGAAAACCCTGAAGATATTTATCAACATAAGGA